>CAYNBQ010000056.1:0-9566 GCA_964395275.1 uncultured Verrucomicrobiota bacterium | reverse complement strand
TGACCGATCACGACGGGCTTTACGGGGCGGTGGAGTTCCATCTGGCCTGCCGCAGGGCCGGGATCCGTCCCCTGCTCGGGACGGAACTGACCCTGGCCGACGGATCCCACCTGGTCCTTCTCGCCGCCGACACCGGGGGATACCGCAATCTCTGCCGCATTCTCACCCGGAGCCGCATCCGGGGGCGTCTTTCCCGAGACGACCTGGCGCGATCCGCGCGGGGGCTGATCGCCCTCAGCGGTTGTCGCCGCGGCGGCGTGTCCCGGGCGCTCCTGGCGGGCGACGACGCCGGCGCCGAACGGATCGCCCGGCGGGAATCGGAGATTTTTCCCCGGGGGTGCTACTATCTCGAACTGCAGAGTTCCCTGCCGGACGACCTCGATCTCAACCGCCGGATCGTCGCGCTCGCCCGGCGGCTCGATCTCCCGACGGCGGCGACGCCCGACGCCCACTACGCCGTCCCGGCGCAGCGGGATCTTCACCGCGTTCTCGCGTCGATCCGCACGCGGACCCTGCTGTGCCGGCCCCATCCCGACAAGGCGCCGGCCGGCGCCCGCCGCCACCTGAAATCGCCCGCGGCGATGGCCCGGGCCTTCGCCGATCTGCCCGAAGCCCTGCGCAACACCCTGGAGATCGCGGAACGCTGCCGGGTGGACCTGCCGATCGGACGAACCCGATTCCCCGAGTTTCCGCTGCCCCCCGGGGAAACGCCGATCCGCCGGCTGCGTTCCCTCTGTCTCGAGGGCGTCCGGCGGCGGTACGGCGGACTTCGCGACGACGTCCGCCGGCGCATGGACCGCGAGCTGCGGGTGATCGACGAGCTGGGATACGCCCCCTATTTCCTCATCGTCCACGACATCGTCCGGGAGGCCGCGAACCGGGGGATCCCCGTCGTCGGCCGCGGCAGCGCGGCCGACAGCCTCGTCTGTTACCTGCTGGGGATCAGCAACATCTGTCCCCTGGCCTACGGCCTCGATTTCGAACGATTCCTGAACCGCCGGCGGATCGAGACCGCGGGGCCGGCCGATATCGACCTCGACATCGCCTGGGACCGCCGCGACGAACTCGTCGACTACGTCTACCGCCGCTACGGATTCGATCACACGGCGACGATCGCCGTGATCATCCCATTCCACGCCCGGTCCGCCGTGGCCGAGGTCGGCAAGGTTTTCGGTCTGCCCGATCGCGAACTGCGGCGATTCACCCGCCGGCTGCCGCGGATCGGGGCCGACCAGGTCCGCCGCGCCGTCCGCACCGTCGCCGAATGCCGGGACCTGCCGGTCGACGACGAACCCTACCGGACGATCCTCGAACTGGCCGCGGGGATCGAGGGACATCCCCGGCATCTCGGGATGCATCCCTGCGGAATCGTCATCAGCCGCGAACCGCTCACCGACCTCGTCCCCCTGGAGAAGAGCGCCAAGGGGCCGGTGATCACCCAGTACACGATGGATCCGATCGAACGGCTCGGTCTCGTCAAGATGGATCTCCTCGGCCAGGCGGGGCTCGCCGTTCTGCGCGAGACCGTCGAATCCGTCCGCGCCGGCGGGGGGCCGCGGCTCGATCCCGATCGTTTCCCCCTGGACGATCCGGAAACCTGGGAGGAGATCTCGCGGGGGGAGACCCGCGGCTGTTTCCACATCGAGTCCCCCGCCATGGTCGGTCTCCTGCGGATGGTGCGGTGCCGCGATCTCGAGGGGCTGATCGCCGCCGAGAGCATCATCCGTCCCGGCGCCGCCAACGAAGGCAGGAAGCGGAGTTTCGCCCGCCGGTACCAGGGGATGGAACCCCCGGAGGTCCCGCATCCCGTTCTGGCGCCCCATTTGCGGGACACCTACGGGCTGATGATCTACGAGGAACAGATCCTGCGGGTCGCCCATCATTTCGCGGGCATGGATCTCGGACAGGCGGATCTCCTGCGCCGCGCCCTGATCAAACACCGCGACCGCCGCACCGTGGCGCGGTTCGAAGGCGAGTTCCGCCGGCTCGCCGCGGAACGGGGTCGCGACGCCGAGGCGATCGACGCGGTATGGAATTTCCTGCGGGAATTCTGCGGCTACATGTTCAACAAGGCCCATTCCGGCGCCTACGCCGTGCTGGCATACCAGTGCGCCTACCTGAAACGGCGATGGCCCGCGGCCTTCCTGGCCGCCGTACTCAACAGCGGTCGCGGTTTCTATCCGCCAATCGTCTACGTGCTGGAAGGCATGCGCCTGGGCCTGCGGTTCCTTCCCCCGGACATCGCCCGGTCGGGACTCCGGTACGAGGCCCGGGGGCGGACCATCGTCGTTCCGCTGACCGCCGTGCGGGATCTTTCGCCGGAGACGGCCCGGCGGATCGTCCGCGAACGGGAGGCGGGAGGCCCGTTCCGGTCGTTCGACGATTTCCTTCGCCGCGTGCCGATCGACGAGGGCGACGCGGCGCGGTTGATCCGGGTCGGCGTCTTCGATCCCCTCGATCCGCGCCGCAGCCGGCTCCTGTGGGAATGGAAGGCCTTCCAGGGAAACGGGCGGCGGGAAGGCCCGTCCCTCTTCGCGCCGGCCGGGTCCCCCCCGCCCGGAGATCTCGTCGAACCCGACGATCGGGAACGGTTGCGACGCGAGTTCGAGGCGCTCGGGTTCTGCTGCACACGCCACCCGATCGATCTCTATCTCCCACCGGAGGAGCGGGAGGATCCGGGACGCCTGCCCCTCGCCGGGCTGCTCGAACGCCGCGCGGGCCGGCGGGTTCGCGTCGCCGGCCTGGTGATCGCCTCCCGGATCCATCCCACGCAACGGGGAGACCTGATGAAGTTCGTGACGATCGCCGATCGCACCGACATGGCCGAGGCGGTTCTCTTCCCGCGGGTCTACCGTCGATACGGGCATCTGACCGTCGCCCGTCCCGTGATCGAGATCGAGGCCACGGTGGATCCGTACGAGAACGGCAACGGATTCACGCTCCGGGTCCACCGGATCCGTCCCCCGGCGCCGGCGGAGGAATGCGGATACCTGTCGATGCACGGGCCGCCCCCCACGGCGTCGTGAAAATCGGCGGGAACCGTCCCAAGACGGGCGATCCCGTCGATCGTCCCCCCGCACGCAAAGGGAGGGGCGGAGCGAGAGCGTTGCGCCTTCCAAGCGGAAACGGGACCGCCCCGTCCCCTCGATCCCGCCCCCGCCTTTCGCGACCTCCTGTCGCGATCAGCGGGGATCCTGCCGGGGCCGGCGGTCCGTTCGTGCGGCGTCCTCAATACGCCGACAGGATCCCGCCTTCCTGAGGGACGGCCTCCGCGGTGAACGACACGTTGTCGATGTTGGAGATCGTCCATTCCCGCGGTTCGTCGTTGAACATCCGCACCCGGAAGACGACGTACCGGGGGGAGCCATCGATTCTTCCGCTCCGTTCGAGCGGGTGGAACCCGACCCTGTCGTTCTCCGTGAACGTCCCGTCGATTTCCGCGATCGTCTCGTAGCGGTCGCAGTCCTCGATCCCTTCCGGCATGGACCCGTCCTCGTTCCAGCCGACCTCCCAGACCTGGTGCACGTTCTCCGGCTGGGGATCCTCGCCCGTATGGCGGCAGTGGAGATTCACCCACGCGGAGAGGTCCCAGTCGACCGAGCGATACGTCGCGTTCGTGCCCGTGACGTCGATGATCTGTCCCAGCATGAAGTCCATGGCCAGCCAGCTGGTCACCTTCCCTCCGAACCGTTCTCCGAACGGGGTCCGCGGACCGTAGGGATTGGTGTTGTCCAGCGACGGGATGTCGGGGCCTTCCCCGCCGAGCGGCACCATGTGCCAGGAGGTCAGCCCGTTGCCCTGTTCGAAACTCGGGTTCAGCACGATCGGCGAGGACTCGTACGCGGGCACGAAATCCCGGAACGCGTAGTAGGCCGGCCGCGGATTCAGGTTCGCATCGGTCAATCCGTAGTTCTCCACGCCGCTGCCGTCGTTGAGCACCAGGTAATTCGCCATCGTCACGAAGCTCCACTCGGGTTTGTGGAGTTCTTCGAGGACGGCGGTCACCTTGTCGGCCCGTTCCTGTTCGGATCCCGAGTTCCAGCCGTATTCGGTGAGCCAGATCTCCTTGTCCCCGTCGCCGTGGGCGACCAGGACCGAGCGGGTGTCGATGATCGCCTGCCAGTGCAGCGTACCCGCCCAGTCGTAGGGATGGATGGCGATCCCGTCGAACCAGGGGCCGGCGCCGCTGTCGTACATCCCTTCGATGTACTCGTAGCCGCGGGTGACGCCGGCGTTGTAATCGAGACGGCCGGCGATGATCTTCGCGTCGGGATCGACGCTCTTGACCGCCTGGCTGCAGCGAATGAGCCACCGGGAGTAGAGGGCGTATTCCCCGCTGTTCGAGCAGCCGTCGTTGATCCAGCTGCATCCGTTCGGCTCGTTCCAGAAATAGTAGTACCGGACCTTCCCCTTGTAGCGGTCGGCCACGAACCGATGGAAATCCATGAACTCGTCGACGTACTCCTCCGCCGGCGGCGTCCGGTGGGGCGGCAGGTCCGGGCGCAGCTTGGCCCAGTCGGGGGTCAGCCCCAGGAAAAAGGCCACCTCCATGCCCCGCTCCCGGATTTCGCGCACCTCGAAATCGGCGTAATCGATCTCGTCCCAGTCGTAGCTTCCCTGCACCGGCTCGGCGTCGTACCAGGTCAACTGCGCCCCGGTGATCGTGACCCCGGCCTCGGCCATGAGGTCCCAGCACTGGATGTCGTAGGAACGGGGTCGGCCGGCCCATCGCCCGGTGTACCGTCCGCACCCCTTGAGGAAGGGTCGGGGCACGCTCCCGCCGGGGACGGAAACGGCCGACAGAATCAATACGCCGAGGATCTCGGACAGCAGTCGAGCCGGTTTCATGAACAGGGATTCCCGGGCGGATCCCGTCCCGTCCCCGGGCCGGACGGACGGATGCGCGCCCTTTCTCTCCATGGATACATAGGGGCGCAATGTCCCGAAGGGCAGCGAAAAATGCGGGCCGGACCTCCGCCGAAGCGTCGGTCCGGCCCGGTGGAATTCCTTCCGACCGCCGCGAATCGGGTCAGGATTCCGGCGGCGGGATCACGTTCGGTTCCGCCCCTTCCGAGGGGGCGACGCTCTGAAAATCCTCGACGCTTCGACGGACGAAGCGGATCGTCGTGCTCGGCACGAAGAGCCGGTAGAGGAGACCGCCGTCGGCCGGAGCGATGGCTCCGGCGATCGGGGGCAGATCCGCCGGAACGCGAATCGGCGGCCGTCCCATCATGCCGACGAACATGTTCACGACCTCGGCGATGCCGTCGAGTCCGACGTAGAACTCCCCCGCCGTATTCTTCGGCAACTGGGTCGAACGAACCTTGACGATGGAACCTTTCGTCCCCAGGGCGTCGCCCGCATCGGCCGATTGAAGCAGTTCCTTCATCGCGGCCGGATCCGCCGTGGTCGTCACGATCAACTGATCGCCCCGGACGGCGACGTAGCCGTTGTAGTTCATGAACATCCCGAGGATCGCCGCCATCGGCCCCATCTGCTGCATCATTTCCGGCGGCATGTTGACCGAGAAACGAAACTGATCCACGTCGACCCCGTCGATCTGGAGCGCGGAAGGAGTGTACGACGTCGCGTACGTGATCCCCGCGGGCCCTTCCGCCTCGTCCCCGGCCGCTTCGGCCGGCAGCGGAATCGTGAACCCGTTCAGTTCCTCCAGCGATTCCCGGATGGCCTTTCGGAAGGCCGAAGGATCGCGGACCTCGTAGACGTAGGCCGCGTTCAGAAGCCCGCCGCCCATCATCGCGCCCTGGGGCGGGGCATAGGCCACGAAGGCTCCCTTCCTGAAATCGTCGATGAGTCCGACCCACTTCTCCTTCAGGCCGGCGAAGACCTCTTCCTCCGCCTCCTCGGGAATGGATCCCAGCATCCGCTTGTAGAGCCGCCCCAGGGGGACGGACTCTCCGTCGAAGGCCAGCGCGAAGATGAAGGGCTTCTCCGGAAGCCGCGCAAGCTGTTCGCCCGCGTGCCCCGATCCGAGATGGAGGTATCCGGCGACCTTCGATTCGGGCTTGAAATGAAGCGCCTTGGTCAGCCCGACTCCCTGCCTCGAAAGATCGAGTCCCACGATGAGAGTCTGCGCATCCCGGACGACCGCCTTGGCGATATCCGCGTACATCCGGTACATGGCCACGGCCGCCGCCGGTCCGCCGGGCATGGGGTTGATCTCCTCGGTCGCCTCCAATTCCTCGGTCAGCGTCTCGACCAGATCATCGATGTGGGCGGTGAGGAGCGGCGCCAGCGATTCCATGTTGATGTAGGCGAACGCGTCGGCCCGCTTGATGCAGCTCTTCCCCTCGACCCCCGCCCGCTCGGGAATCCGGGATTCTCCGCTCTGCCGGAAGGATTCGAGGGCCTCTTTGCCGTCGCTGAAGGCCACGAACCCGCCGAAGAACTTCGCCCATTTCGGTCCTTCCGGGTTGTTCAGCATGATGAGGCCGCCGGCCGCCTCCGGCCCCGCATCCGGGAAATTCGAGAGGAATGCGGCGCGATCCTCGACCGCCATGATCCCCACGACGTCCGGTTCCTGGTCGGATTCCAGCGCGGGCGCCAGATCCTGGATCACCAGGAGGAACGGACCCGCGGCCTTGACGCCTTTCTCCAGGCCCGCATCCCGGCGCATCTCCGCCATCACATCGGGAATCGGGATTCCCACCGCGTCGCCGAAGGTCTTCAGCTTCCCCTGGACCGCGGCCATATCCGGCACCACGAGGGCGAACTGGGCCCCGTCCGGGATCAGATCGATCGGTTCCACGGCGTCCGCCGGCAGGATCCACAGACACGCCGCAAAGGCCCCCGCCAGGATCCCGCCTCGGACATTTCTCCAACGCACGGTCTTTCTGCTCATCTTCATCTCCATGTTCTCGGGACGAAACCGATGCGCCCCGCTCGGTCCGGCGGATTCGCCGAACGCCCTTTCTCCATCGGGAATCCCGCCGAAAACGTGCACCTTTCGGCGCAGCATTTTCCGGACCTCGCCGCCCCGCGCTCTTTCCTATCATCGCACACTCTGCCCGGCGATGCACCGGAAACGAGGGATTTCTGCGAATCATGGGCCCGATTTCCCGCGGCACGGCGATCCGGAAAGAATGCTTTCTTGCCGTTGATCGACGGCTCGGGGTATTCTCTTTCCGTCCCCCCGAGGGAGGTGCGCCATGCCCGCAGCACGGAGAATCCGGGAGATGCTGGATGCCCGCGGCATCCGATACGAAATCATTCCCCACAAGCCGGCCCATACGGCCCAGACCCTTGCGGAAGCCGAACACGTTCCGAGCATCGAACATGCGAAATCCGTGGTCGTGCGCGTCGGCGACCGCCTCGCGCTGTTCGTCATCCCGGCCTGCTACGACCTCGATTTCGGCGCCGTCGCCGATCAACTCGGGGAAGCCGTCGCCCTGGCCGAGGAATCGGAATTCGCCGACAGATTTCCCGACTGTCAACTCGGAGCCATTCCTCCGTTGGGAAGTCTCTACGGACTCGAGACCTACGTCGACGAAACCCTGGCCCGCGAGCCCGTGATCACCTTCCCTGCGGGCGTCTTCCGGGAAAGCATCCGGATGTCGTACGCGGATTTCGAACAGCTGATCCATCCGACGGTCGGGCGGTACCACGAGGAACGGCCGCAGTAGGCCGGAGACGTTTGTTGGATTCCCCGGATTCCATCGAGACGGCCGCGCAGGGCGAGATCGATCGGCTTGAATCCCGGATCGCCCCCCTGCAGAAGGAATTCTCGCTCGAAGGCTGGCGGCTGGCCACGACGGGGCGTCCGGAACATCTGGCGCGGATCAAGGAACTCGGCCGCGAACTCGAAGGGATCTTCGCCGATCCCGAAACCTTCGGACGTCTTCGCAGGTTCGACGACGCGCTCGGCGAACGTCCCGGTTTCGTGCCGCGCCAGGTCCGCCTGCTGCGCCTCGCCTTCGAAGCCGGGCAGAAGGATCCGGAAACTCTCGAACGAATGGTCGAACTCTCGGCGGATCTCTACGCCGCGTTCACCAATCATCGCCCGCTGGTCGACGGCCGCCCCGTCTCCTTCAACGACGTCGTGGACGTTCTCCGTTCGTCGGAAGATCCCGAGGAACGCCGGCTCTTCTGGGAAGCGAGCAAGGAAATCGGCCGCGTGGTCGAGGACCGGGCGCTGGAACTCGTCAGGTTGCGCAACGAAACGGCCCGCCGACAGGGATACCGCGATTTCTACGAACGGAGTCTCGTGCTGGCCGAACTCGATCCTCCCCGGATCTTCCGGCTCCTCGACGATCTCGAGGAAGCCACCGACCGGCCTTTCCGCGATCTCAAGGCGGAAATCGACCGGGAACGCGCGGCCCGGTTCTCGATTCCGATCGATCGGCTCCGTCCCTGGCACTATTTCGACCCCTTCTTCCAGGATCTTCCCGCCGATCCGCAGACGGATCTCGACCGCCTGGGCGCCCGTCCGGATCCCGTGAAGATCACGCGGCGCAGTTTCAAGGCCATCGGACTCGATCCCGACGCCATTCTCCGGCGCAGCGATCTGGAAGAGAGGGTCGGCAAGGAAGAACACGCCTTCTGCACCGACATCGATCACGAAGGCGACGTTCGGATCCTGGCGAACGTCCGTCCCGACATGCGTTCCCTGGGCACGCTTCTGCACGAGATGGGACACGCGGTCTACGCCGCCGGCATCGACCGTTCCCTGCCCCGGTTTCTCCGCGATCCGGCCCACGCGGCCTTCACCGAGGCCGTCGCCATGCTGCTGCCGAAGCGAATGCACGACCGGCGCTGGCTGATCGAATTCGTCGAACTGCCCGCGGAAACGGTCGAGGCCGTGCTTCCGGCCCTGGCGCGGCGAGCCCTTCTGGCAGTGGTACCGCAACGCCACCCTTCCGCCCAAGGAGCTGTTCCTCCCCCGCCAGGAGGAGCTGTTCCGCTTCGAGGGCCTGCGGGAGGCGCTGCCCGAGGAGGAGTTCCTGGTGTGCGGCATCCGCCCCTGCGATGCCCGGGCCCTGGAGCTGCTCGACCGCGTGTTCGAGGCCGAGCCGGCCGATCCCCACTGGACGGGGCGAAGGCGACGGGCGCTGCTGGTGTGCTTCGCCTGCACCGAGCCGTGTGCGGCCTCCTTCTGCGTCGACCTGGGGGTGGACCCCCTGGAGGCCCCGGGGGTCGACCTCATGGTGCTGCCCTGGGAGGGGCGGGCCTACCTCTGGGCCAGCACGGACCGGGGCCACGGCCTGCTGGAGGGGGCGCCCCGGGAGGCGGAGCTGCCGGCCGACCTGTTCGAGCGGGTGCGGGATCGCTTTCCCCGTGGGCTTCCCCTGGAGGGCGCCCGCCGGGGCATGGAGGCGGCGCTTGCCGAGGAGGGGCGGTGGCGGGAGCTGGCCTTCGGGTGCGTGACCTGCGGGATCTGCACCCTGCTGTGCCCCACCTGCCACTGCTTCGACACCGAGGACGAGCCGGATCGTCGCTGGCGTCGCTGGGACAGCTGCGCCTTCCTGCCCTTCACCCAGATGCCCATGGAGAACCCCCGGGCGGAGCGCTGGCAGCGGGTGCGCCAGCGGCTCTGCCACAAGTTCCTC
>CAYNBQ010000055.1:0-25310 GCA_964395275.1 uncultured Verrucomicrobiota bacterium | reverse complement strand
GGACACCGGGGAACATCGGGCGGAAGGCTACGTCTGCCTGGAATCGGGCCAGACCGACTGCAGTTTCGACAACGTCGTCGTCGAAGAGGCCTTCCCGCTCGGCGACACCCTCGAGACGAACTGACCCTCTTTCCCCCGTCCCGGTGGTGATCGCGGCTCGCGCCGCTGGTCCCTCTTCCGGCGGCGCGGTGCACGGGGAGAGCCTTTCCCACGCGTCCACGGAACCGGTGCGGTTTTCCGGTGTCCAACCCCGGCGGAACGGAGATTCGCCTCGAGGGGGACGGAACGCCCCGGAGACCCTCCGGGAGACGCCGGAACCGGGAGAAGACCATGAAGATCCGACGTGTCGCAACGGTTCATGCCGCCGCAATCGTCCTGGTGCTGCTGACCCCGGGACGGATCCTGGCCGCGGGGTTGATGCTGCCCGACGACAAATCGCTTCCCCCGCTGGCCGTGCGGTATCACCGCGTGGAAACGACCATCGAACGGCAGGCGGCGACGACGCGCGTTTCGCAGGCGTTCGTCAACCGGACAGATCGCCGGCTGGAGGCGACGTGGATCTTCCCCCTGCCGCGGGGGGCGTCGGTCACGTCCTTCTCGATGTGGATGAACGGAAAGAAGGTCGCCGGCGAACTTCTCGAGGGCGACAAGGCCCGGCGCACCTACGAGGAGATCGTCCGCCGGATCAAGGATCCCGGACTGCTCGAATACTGGGAAAACGACCTGCTGCGGATGCGCGTCTTCCCGATCCCTCCGGAGGAAGACGTCAGGGTGGAAGTCGAGTTTGCCGCCCTCCTGCCGGCGGACGACGGGACGGTCGAATACGTCTATCCGCTCCGGACGGAGGGGAAGGCGTCGAAAACCGCGGAGGATTTCTCGATGCGGATCCGGATCCGCTCCGATCGGCCGATCCGCAACGTCTATTCCCCGACGCACGAGATCGACGTCACGCGTCCCTCGGAGAAGGAAGCCGTCGTCGGATTCGAACGCGATCGCGCCCCGCTCGACCGTGATTTCCGGCTTCTCTACGGCGTGTCGGACGACGACGTCGGGATGAGCCTCCTGACCTTCCGGGACGACGACGCGGAGACGGGCGTGTTTCTGCTGCTCGTTTCGCCGAAACGGGAGATCGACGAGGAGGACGTCCTGCCGAAGGACGTCGTCTTCGTCGTCGACACCTCCGGCAGCATGAAAGGGGCGAAACTGCGCCAGGCGCGCCGGGCCGTTCTTTCCTGCGTCCGTCGTCTTCCCGCCGGGGACCGCTTCGAGATCGTGCGGTTCAGCACGGGGGTGGATTCGCTCTTCGGAAAGATGAGGAAAGCGGACGACGCCGCCCGGAAGAAGGCGGCGGTCTTCCTGGAATCGATGGAGGCCCGCGGGGGAACGGCGATCGACGACGCCTTGGCGAAGGCCTTCCGGACGGAGGGGCTCGAGTCGGACGGCAAGCGGCCGATCTTCATCGTCTTCCTGACCGACGGCAAACCGACCATCGGCGAAACCGAACCGCGCCGGATCCTGGAACATGCGGCGGCGGCGAACGATCGGCTGGACCATCGGGCGCGGCTCGTCGTCTTCGGCGTGGGAGACGGCGTGAACGTTCACCTGCTGGACCGTCTCAGCCGGGAGAACCGGGGGGTGTCGTCCTACGTTTCGGAGGATCAGAAGATCGATCGGGAGGTCGACCGCCTCTTTTCGCGGTTGAACCGACCGGTCCTGGCGGACCTGAAGCTCGAGATCGATCCGGTGGAAGTGACGGAGATCTATCCGCCGGAGCTGCCCGATCTCTTCGGGGGATCGCAGTTGGCGGTCGTGGGGCGCTACCGCGGGAAAGGGGACGCGGTGATCCGTCTCTCGGGCACGGTGCGGGGACGGAACCGGGAGTTCGTTTACGAGGCGTCTTTCGACGGCGAGGGCGAGGCGAACCGGTTCATCGAGAAGATCTGGGCGACCCGGAAGGTCGGGTACCTGCTGGATCAGATCCGGTTGAACGGCGAGGAAGCCGAACTGAAGGAGGAGATCGTCCGGCTGGGGCGCAAGTACGGGATCGTGACGCCGTATACATCGTACCTGGTGTTGGAAGCGAAGGGGAGCGCGGCGTCGCCTCCCGCGACCCGCGGTGGCGACGGGGATCTCGTCGTCATGGACCGGGCCGTGCGGACGCTGGCGGAAAGCGCGCACCGGGAAGGCGGTCGACCGGTTCGCGCTCCCGCGGCGCCGCCGCCGGCGGCGTTGCCGCTCGACGCCTTCTACGGCGCCGGGGGATCGATGCGTGCGATGTCCCCCGAGGCGTTCGCGATCGCCGGAATGGAAGAAAAACGCGCCCGCAGCAATCTCGCCGTCGAGAGCGGGGAATACGCGAACCGGCTCAGCGAAGCCATCGGGGTCTACCGCCGGGCGGACCGCGCGGCGGACGGCCGGGGGACGGCGGTGAAGAATGTGGCGGGACGCACCTTCTACCGGGGTGCGGACGGCGTCTGGCGGGACGCCTCGATCCGGGAAGACATGCCCGAGACGGTCGTTCGTTTCGCCGGCCCCGCCTATTTCGATCTCCTGAGAGAGCATCCGGGCCTGCGGCCCTTCCTGGCGATCGCGCCCGAGGTGGCGGTCGCCTGGAAAGGACGGGTGATCCGTATCCGTCTTGCGGACACGGCGGCGGAGAGCGCCGGCGGCTGATCGGCGGCCGCCGGGGAGCCGGGTGCCCGGCGGCGGGGGGCGTTGACCGCCGGGAGGGTCCTCGGTACGCTGCTGGACCGGAAAACGCGGGACGGGCCTCCGGATCGAGATGGACGCTGCGGCGGACTTTCCCGCCCCGTCCCCGAACCGGGGGATCCGCCGCTCCTCGCCATGCGTCGTCTCATCCGACATGTGCTCCGATACCGGGGACGTCTTCTCGCCGCCGCCGCGTGCATGCTCCTGTACGCCGTGTTGACGGTGGCCTTCACCTTCCTGCTCCGGTTCCTGTTGAACAGCGTCTTTCACGAAAACGGCGGAGGCGTCGTCGATGCCCTGCCGGAGGGGATCCGCCGTTTTGCGTCTTCCTGGATGGACCGGGTCCCCGAACTCCGGGAAAGCGCGCCGGCCGTGCTTTTCATGCTCCTGTTGCTGCCGCTGGTGATGTTGATCCGCGGACTGGCCGCCTACGGGCGGGAATACCTGATGCAGTGGATCGGGCACCGGGTGGTCATGGACATCCGCAACCGGATGTTCCGGCATCTGCACGAACAGGATCTGAAGTTCTTCAACGACTGGGACGTCGGCCAGCTCGTCGCCCGGTTTTCCAACGACGCCGCCCTGCTCCAGAACGGCGTGGCGCGCATGACGATTTCGCTCATCCAGGAACCGATGACGCTGATCGGCATGGGCGTCTACCTGGTATCGCAGAACGCGCGGCTGGCGGCGGTGTCGCTGCTCGTCTTCCCCGTCTGCGTGATTCCGATCGTCTTCCTCGGTCGGCGGGTCCGCCGCGCGATGCGGGCGGCGCAACAGCGGATCGCGGATCTTCTGACGATCCTGCACGAGACGATCACCGGGGTCCGGACCGTCAAGGCCTTCCGCATGGAAGAGGCGGAGACGGCGAAGTTCGAGGCCCGGAACCACTCGTTGTTCTCGAACATGATGCGGGTGGTGAAGGCCTCCTCGGCCCTGCAGCCGCTGGTCGAATTCCTGGGGGCCGTCGGGGCCTCGATGGTCCTGTTCTACGTGTACATGCGCGGGATGCGGGTGGGGGATCTGGTCGGCTTCCTGGCGGCGCTCTTCCTGATGTACGAACCGCTGAAGAACATCAGCCGGGTCAACGTGATGTTGCAGCAGAGCCTCTCGGCGATGGACCGGATCGAGGAACTGATGCGGGCGAAGCCCGAGGTGGTGGAAGCGCCCGACGCGGTCGACATCCCGCCGTTGCAACGGGAGATCCGCTTCCGGAACGTCTCCTTCCAGTATCACGACGTTCCGGTGCTCGAGGAGATCGACCTGGTGATTCCCCACGGCCACCTGGTGGCGGTCGTCGGGGAGAGCGGGGCGGGGAAATCGACGCTGGTGAACCTGCTGGCTCGGTTCTACGACCCGGTGAAGGGATCCGTGGAGTTCGACGGGGTGGACCTGCGCCGGGCGACGTTCGATTCGCTTCGCGCGAATCTCGGCCTCGTTTCGCAGGAACCGATCCTGTTCAACGACACGATCGCGGCGAACATCGCCTACGGGAAACCCTCGGCGTCCCGGGAAGAGATCGAGGACGCCGCCCGCAAGGCCTACGCCCACGATTTCATCGTGGCCTTGCCCGACGGGTACGAAACCGTGGTGGGGGAAAAGGGATCGAAACTCTCGGGAGGCCAGCGCCAGCGGATCGTCATCGCCCGGGCGATTCTGAAGAACCCGCCGGTGCTGATTCTCGACGAGGCCACCAGCGCCTTGGACAGCGAATCGGAACGGCTGGTGCAGCTTGCGCTGGACGAGCTGATGGAGAACCGCACGGTGGTGTCCATCGCCCACCGGTTGTCGACGATCCAGCACGCCGACCGGATCGTGGTGATGAGCCGCGGGCGGATCGTCGAGGAAGGGACCCACCGGGAACTCCTGGAGAAGGGAGGCGTGTACCGGCGGTTGCACGACCTCCAGTTCGGAACATGAGAAACCATCGGGTTCTCTCCGCCGCGGGGACGGCCCTGATCCGCTTTCTGGGGCGGACCCAGCGGATCGTTCTGGACGACCCGATCGACCTGATCGGTTCGGCGTCGCCGCGCCCGTGCGTTTTCGCCTTCTGGCACAGCCGGTTGCTGCTCATGCCCTGGTTGTTCCGGCGCTATTTTCCGGACCGGCGCCTGGCGGTGATGGTCAGCCGGAGTCGGGACGGCGAGGCGATCGCCGCGGTGGTCCATCGATTCGGGATCGAGACCGTCCGGGGATCGACGCGGCGCGGCGGCGACGCCGCCTTGCGGGAGATGGAGGCCCTGGTGGCCGAGGGCGTGGACGCGGCGATCACCCCGGACGGCCCCCGCGGGCCGCGTTACCGCGTTCAGACGGGCGTGATCCGCCTGGCGCGGATGACCGGCCGGCCGATCGTGCCGGTGACCTGGAATTCCCGGCGGCGCATCGTGCTGAAGAGCTGGGATCGGTCCGTGATCCCCCTGCCGTTCTCCCGATGCGAGGTCCGCATCGGAGATCCGCTGGACGTTTCCACGGCGGGGGACCGGTCCGAAGACGAACTGGCCAGAGAACTCGAGCGGCGGCTTCTGGCCCTGGTGGACGACGCGTGATGTCGATTCCCCTGGAGAAGGTTTTCGTCTCGGACGATCTCCCGTCCCTTTCGCTCGATCCGGTGGGCGGGAACGAACGGGTTCTTCTCTGGACCCTGATGCAGGAGCACCTCGAAATCCTCTCCCGGTACGCGCCCCTGCCGCGCACCGAGGACGGGGAATGGGCCTACCGGTGGTTCGACGAGTATTTCACCTGTCCCGACCGGCGGTTCCCGTTCATTGCGCGAATCGAAGGGGAACCCGTGGGACTGCTTCTGCTGCATCGACTCGTCGGCACGCTTTCGCCCGTGGGCAGGGCGTCGCTCTCGATGGCCGAACTCTACGTGCGTCCGGCACGGCAGCGCATGGGCATCGGCCGTTGCCTGGTGCGATGGACGGCGGAACAGGCGCGGGCCCGGAAGCTGGTTCTCCACTGGTGGGTCCTGGCGCGCAACCGTCCGGCACACCGCTTCTACGGGAAGGTGGCGCCGCGGATCGCGGATTCGATGGGCTGGCGTTACGAACGGCATCGGGTGCGCAACGGGAACACCATCTGGATCCTGTATCCGCGATGACCCGATCGGCTCTCCCGGAGCGCGGGGAGGAATGGTGCCGAAGGAGGGAGTCGAACCCTCACGGGGTGTAAGCCCCACTGGATTTTGAGTCCAGCGCGTCTGCCAATTCCGCCACTTCGGCGCCCGCCTGTAGATACGCCGACAGAACGGCGGGTGTCAACGCGCAGGACTGCGGCGGGGTCTTTGCCGATTCCCCGTGGACTAACGTCCCTTTGCGCGCCGGAACCGGGAGCGCCGGGCGTCGCGGTCGTTGCGGGGCGTTTCGGCCGGAGACGCGGCCGCGGGGGCGACCGGTTCTTCCGGTTCGGCCGGTCGGGCGGCGGATCGGCGGGCGGCGGCGCGCCGCCGGATCCCGCGGGACAGACGGGCCGATGCCCGCGCGGCGATCTCCGCCGGTTTCGGGATCTCCGGCATGCGCCGGCCGACGCGGGACTGGAGCGCCTCCGCGAGGAAGACAATGAGAAATGCGACCAGGAACCAGGGCCGCAGATCCCGCAATCCGCGCGTTTCCGGCCGTTCCCACGCGGCGGCCAGGTCGATTCTCTCCCTGCCGCCGGATTGTTTCGAGGCGGCGCGCAGTTCCTCCACCCGACGGGGATCGAACCGCCATTCGGGGCTGACGGCGACGGCCAGGGGACCGAAGGGAATCGTGTACGGACCGATCCGCACGGAGCCGCGGTAACGAATTCCCGGCGACAGGGGTTCGGACGCGCGGAAGAGGCCGGGTTCGATTCGTTCCCATACGGGCGAGCGAAGGGAGCGGCGCCGGCCGTCCTCTTCGGCAAGGAAGATCTTCGGCGGGGTTTCCAGGAAGCGTTTCTCCCAGGTCTCGTCGAAGAGCAGTTCGATCCGCAGGATCGTTCCGTCGATCGCCGTTCGCAGACCGATGCCCGGGGGGAGATCCTCGCCCATGATCCAGCGCACGAGGGTCTGGTTGAAGTCGCCGTACCGGGGCCACGCGCGGATCCGTTCGGAGTACTCCCCGCCGAGTGGGAAACAGACCGCCGCCACCCGACCCGCGCCCCGTTGCCAGAAGGCGGTCAGGGGGGCCGCGTACTCGTCGGACGTCAGGGCGGCCGCGGTCGCCTCGTCCCGCAGGTAGGCCAGGTTGTACCCGTCGACGGCCTCCGGCCATTCCAGCAGGCGGGCGGCGATTTCCAGCCAGCCCGCGGTCGGCGTGATCCCGACGGGTTCGTCCAGGAAGGCCGAGCGAGCCACGGCGACGGTTTCCTGCGCGAAGAGGGCGGGCAACGCCGTCGGATCGGCGTTGAAGAAGATCCGGCCGTTGCCCCGCGCGGCGATGTCCATCAGAAACGCGGCATCGGAATCGGAGGGTTCTCCCAGGCCGATGACGCTCACGGTGGCGCCGGCGTCGGTCATCTCCCGGATCAGTTCCCGGTAGCGGCCCGGTTCCTCGGAATCGGCGGCGTCGGCGAACAGGATGACGTGTTTGGTGCCCTGTTCGGCCCTGCGAAGCTCTTCCCAGGCGGCCGCCAGCCCCGTGTAGACGAAGATCCCGCCGCCCATGCTGGCGATGCCGCGGATCCGTCCCTGGAGCCGGGAACGGTTCGGTCCGACGGCCGAAAGGGGGACGATCATGTGCGCGGTGCTGTCGACCGCGAAGACCGTGACCGCGTCGTTGTCGCCGAGGAGTTCGACGCAGCGGGCGGCGCCTTCGTCGGCGAGATCCATCTTGGTGACCCCGCCGGCGACGCCGACGCCCATGCTCCCGGAACGGTCCAGGACGACGGCGACGGCCGTGCTGAGCTTGCGATGTTCCTGGCGCAGTTCCATGGAGACCGGAAGCAGCCCGTCGATCGGCGATTCGAAGTATCCGCCGGAGCCGAAGCTGTGCTTGCCCCCGGCCATCAGCAGTCCGCCTCCCTGCATGCGGACGAAGACGTCCAGCGATTCGAGGAACTCCGGGGCGATGCGGTAGGCCGGAACGTTGTTCAACACGACCGCCCGGGCGCCGGAGAGCCGTCCGAGATCGATCCGCCCGGGATCGTCGATCCGTTCGATCTCGAATCCCTGGGCCCGCAGCACCAGGGCGAGAGGATCGTCGCCGTAAGCGGTGAGCAGGAGGATCCGGGGGCCGCCGACGACCTCGATCCATCCTTCGGCGTGATTGTTCCCGGGGAAGGCGTCTCCGGCCGGACGGATCTCCGCCCGGTAACGGCAGGCGCCGGCACGGGCGATGCGGTCGGTCAACCGGATCACGGCATGACCATCGCGGATTTCCACGGTTTCCCGCCCGATTTCGGAACCGTCCCGGAAGATCGCCAGGGGGATTTCTCCGTCCGGACCGGCCACGCGGATGTCCAGAAGGAAGGGCTCTCCGATCTGTACCCGTGCGGGGATGCGGAAGTCCGTTATCCGGTGGTCGCGGGCGGTTTCCGGGAAGAAAATTCGCGTGTCGAGCGGGACGCCCTGGCGGATCAGCCGTTCGGAGACGTCGCCGAGCGGGCTGGTGCTGAAACCGTCCGTGAGCAGGAGGATCCGCGCGGCGCGGTCCGGATCCATCCGGGCCAGGGCGTACCGGAGGGCCAGGGCGGTGTCGGTGCCCTCGACCGGACCGGCGAATCGTTCCTCCGGGTTGTCTCCGCGCAGGACGGGTTCCTCGGCGTAATCCACGAAGAAAAGTCGGTCGTGCGATCCCGCGGATTTCCGCAGCAGGCTCTCGATCTCGTCGATCCTCGGGGCGATCAGCCCCCGGGCCGACGCGGAGCGGTCGACCACGACCCAGAGATCCAGGCCGGGCGCAAGCCCGCGCGACCGGGGTTCCGCCAGGACGAGCACGAGCAGGCCCAGGCAGAGAAACCGCAGCGGGCGGCGGAGGCCGAGGGGCCGCCAGACCCAGGCGGCGGCGACGAGCACCGGCAGGAGCAGGAGCCATCGGGGGAATCCGAAGGTCATGATGTCCTTCTCCGGGATTGCAGGTGCCAGTCGGCCAGCAGCAGGCCGGCGAGTACGACGACCCAGAAGGGCGCCAACGGGTCGGGACGGCTGTTCGCCTCGATCAGGCGGGCGTCGGTTTTCCGGGGATCGGACCGGGAATCGGCATCGCGAAGGTCCCCTTCGCGGACGTCGGCGAAATGGGCGGCGCCGGAGAGGACGGAACGTTCCCCCTGCGTGATCCGGAAGAAGCCGGGGTCCCCGGGCGCGCGGACGGGGCCGGGAGGCAGGGAACGGCGGGAAGGGGATCCGGCGCCGAACGAAGGCGGCTCGATCGTGAGCACGGCCTCGGGACCGTCGGGATCGAGAACGGGACGGAGGCGTTGCAGGGTTTCCACGTTCTTCCGTTCCGGGGCGCGTTTTCCGGCGCGCACGTTCTCCACGAACCGGTGGATCAACAGGAGCGGGGCGGGAAGTCGCGCGAGGTTCGACGCGGATTGCGCGAAGTTGAAGAGCAGCACGGATCCTTCCGGCGAACGTCGCAGCAGCACCAGCGGACGTTCCCCCTGCCACACCAGAACGCGGTCCCCGGGGGATCGTTCCACGCCGGGGTTCTCACGGACCAGGAGCCCCCGCCACTCGAGTCCGTCGGTCAGCGGGTCGGATTGGGCGACGACCGGCGCGGCCGAGTACGGTCCCGGTTCTTCGGTTGCGAGCAGGAAGACGACGGCGGGCGCCGGCACGGAGGGTACATCCTCGGGCGCGACCCATGCGAAACGCAGATCGATCGACGGAGCCTCCGGATCGACCCGGCGGATCGCGTCGAAGGAACCCAGGAGCGATTCGGCGAACCCCGGGTCCGGTGGTTCCCCGACGAGGGCGACCTGGAGGATCTTCGGTTCGGGCAGAACCACCGGCATGCGGTCGTCCAGGGTGAACGCGTCCCCGGACAGGGCGATCACCAGCCTCGTCTCTCCCTCGGGAAAGGCGCCGGACAGACTGGCGAGTCCGCCGGGGTCCAGCGTGATTTCCAGGGGCGGACTCTTCCCCGAGGGGGTTTCCACCCACCAGGTCCGGCGTTGGGGGGCGGAGGCGAAACTGCAGACCACGGCCCGCCACCCGGGGGAAGGGCCCCGGGCGTCGATGGCCGGACCGGCGAGTCCCACGTTGTCGGTGGGACGTCCGACGGCCAGCAGTTCCACTCCCGGTGGGACGTCGCAGACATGGTCCGTGACGAAGACGACGGCCCCGCCGTCGCCGCCGATGCCCGCCGCCGTGCGGAGAGCCGGGAGGACCTCGTGGGCGCCGAGACGCGGTTCCCAGCCTTTCACGGCGTTCAGCAGATCGGCAAGATCCGCCCCCGCGTAGAGGGTTCCTGCGCGGGGATCGGTTTCGCCGAGGATCCACTCCGTCCGGGCGGCGGTTCGTTCGAAGCGGCGGAGGCGGCGTTCCAACCGGGTCCGGAGCGGGGCGGCGAAGGCCGACATCGAGGCGGAACTGTCGAGGACGACGACGATCCTTTGCACGGATTCCTCGCGGATCCATCGCGGCTGGACGAGGATCCAGGTCAGCAGGAGAGCGGCGCAGAGTTGCAGCCAGAGCGACGCGGATTGCCGGAGCCGCTCGATCCGCCGGCCGCGGCGACTTTCCCGGCGCGCCGGTTCGAGCAGGAAAAGGGTGCTCACGGTCGCCTTGCGCGCCCGGCGCTGGAAGAGGTGGATGGCGAGGATCGCCGGCAGGGCCGACAGCGCCAGGAACCCGAGGGGATTGGCGAAGCTCAGGCCCATGGTTCGACGGCTCCCGCGGAAACGGCCTCGGTTCTCAGGGCGTCGGGAAGCGATCCCCCGGCGGGAAGACGGGCGAACCGGGCGTTGTGCCGCCGCGCCTGTTCCCTCCAGAGATCGAAGTGACGGCGGTACGCGTCGCGATACCGGCCGAGAGCGGAATCGTCGATGTCCTGGAGCCGCCGTTCCGCCGTCTCGCAGTCGACCAGCTCCATGTTGCCCTGCCAGTCGGGCTCGACTTCGCGCGCCAGGAACGGGGCGAGGACGACGACGCGTCCCTTGCCGGAGATCCAGCGGCGGAAGAACGCCTCGGGAGATCCCGGGTAGAGCAGGTCGGAAACCAAGACGCGCAACGAAGCGGTCTGGAAGGGAGTCCGCAGCAGAATGTCGAAGGGATCGCCGCCGGCCGGTTCCTCCGGGATCGGAAGGGTTCCGGCGACGGCTTCTTCGGTCGAAAGATCCCGGCACGCGCCCGGTCCGACCAGTCGGCTGCGGACCGAAGACCCGTTGCGCAGGGCGCTTTCCAGCAGGAAGAAAAAGAGTTCGAGCGTGCGGTTCGCCTTCTCCGGCACGTAAAGCATCGATTCGGAGACGTCCAGCACGAGATCGAGCCGGGGGCTGACCTCTTCCCGGTAGAGCTTCATGGAATACGTCCCGCTGCGGGCGTACGCCTGCCAGTCGATGTACCGGGGATCGTCCCCGGGGAGGTAGGGCCGGTGATCCAGGAAATCGATCGAACTGCCCAACCCCGTGCCGGCCCAGTTCCCGAAGATCCCCTGCCAGAGGTTCGACCGGAAAGGCAGCCGCAGCGTGAGGGCCGCGGCGCGCCCGTTCGCCCGGATGGATTTCAGGGTTTCTTCGTTCGGCAGGGAGACCATGGTTCAACGCGTCTCTCTCGCATGAGACCGCCGCGCAATCTCCGCACGCGGGTCAGGTCGGTTCCGTTTCGCTCGCCGGCAGGGCGTCGCCCAGGGCTCGACGCTGCATCTCGCGGATGTCGCCGCGTTTCCGGTCCGCCGCCGCGAGCAGTCCGAGGATTCCGAGCGCCGAAACGGCCCCCGCGCAGACGGCGACGAACGGGCTGATGTCGATCGGATCGATGGCGTGGAAGATCAGCAGGGCGAGCAGCGACGGCGGGAAACATCCGAGGAGTTCCCCGAGGGTCGTCGACCAGTCGGCGATCCGGGCGCTGGAGGCCAGCCCGTAGACGTAGCCGGGAAGGATCATCAACAGGGTGAGCAACGCGTAGAAGGCGAGAATCTTCCGGATCCTGGGGAAGAAAAGCCGCAGGACGGCCATCGGCACCGTGATCGTTCCGATCGCCGCGATGGCGCCCAGGAGGTTGTCGTCGAGAAGATCGGGGGTGAGCAGGGCCAGGTACAGGGAAACGACGAGAAAGACGAAGAGCACCCCGCTCGGCCACCCGGGATACAGGAACGCGCCGAGAAACCTTCCGAACCGGCCCCGTCGGGCGAACGGGGCGTAGAGGCTCGGGATCCGGCGGAACGGTTCGCACAGGGCGTAGATGCAGACGGGCGCCAGGATCAGGAAGGTCGTGAGCCGGATGACGTCGGCGGTTGCGTTCCGGGCGCCGGTCTTCATGAGCACGGCCCATCCAAGGGCGATCAGGGCGAGAACGCGGATCCGCGTGGGATGGTTCTCCGCGGGCGGGGCGATCCGCGCCGCCCCCGCCTGCAGCACGATGAGGATCACCAGGGGGATCCAGCCGAGCAGGTAGAGGATCAGGCGCGCCGGCGGCGCGCCCCCCCCGCTCGCGGATCCCATGGCCACACCCATGAGCACCCATGGAAGCGTCTGCAGGAGGAAGAGGACGGCCAGGATCATCAGCCATCGCGGCAGTTTCGACGCATACGCCGAGGCGGCCACGGCGACGGCGCTCAGGACGGCCGATCCGACCAGGAGCATGCCGAGGACGGCGAGATCCTGCCAGAGTTCGATGCCCCCGAGGAAATAGCGCAACACGACGTAGGGCAGGACCGCGACGGCGATCAGAATCGTCTGCACGACGACCGCGATCCATTTCCCGGTGACGATCCGGAAGGCCGACAGACGGGTCAGGAAGACGAGTTCGAGGGTCTTCTTCTGCTGCTCCGAGCGGATCGCGCCGAAGGCGCTCAACGGCATCAGGAAGAGGACCGGGATGGAAACCATCGACCAGAAGAAAAACTGGAACATCTCCTTCTCGTACGGGTCGCCGCCGACGCCGACCGTGAAGAGCCCGAACGTCATCGAAACCATGATCATCCCCTGCAACAGGAGAAAGGACGTGGTAAAGATCCGCGCCCGCAGGCCCTGGCGAAGTTCCTTGACGAGGATCGGGCTGAGGAAATCGCTGAGATCCCGGTTCTTCATGTCGACGCCTCTCCGGCGGGCAGGGGAGGGGGTTCGGCGCGGGGGGCCGAAACGTTCCCGTGGTTCTCGATCTTCCGGAGGATTCCAACGAAGGCGTCCTCGAGACGGGCCTCTTCCCGGCGGAATTCCACCACCGCGATCCCGTCGCGCACCAGGCGCCGGAGGATGTCGACGCACAGTGCCGGATCGTCCGATTCCAGGCGGGCGCGGCATCCGGTCCGCGTCGTTTCTTCCAGTTCCAGTCCGCGGTTCAACTCGATCCAGGAGGCCAGCTCGTGCGGATCCCCCTCGACCCGGATGAAGAGCTTCGGTTGCGGGGCGACCTGGCGGCGCAGGCTCTCCGGACTGCCCTGGTGGACGATCCGCCCCTCGTCGATGAACAGGAAGCTGTCGCACATCTCCCCCAGTTCGGAGAGGATGTGGGAACTGATGAAAACGCACTTGCCGTCCTCGGCCAGGAGTCGCACGAGCCGCTTGAACTCGAGTCTCGCCCGCGGATCGAGCCCCGCGGCCGGTTCGTCGAGAATCAGCACCTCGGGATCGTGCAGCAGCGTGCGGCCGAGACAGAGCCGCTGGCTCATTCCCTTGGAAAGGCCGTTCATCGGCCGGTCTTCCAGGGGGAAGAGATCCGTGAAATCCATGACCTCGGCGATCCGGCGGCGCCGTTCGTCCCCGCGGTATCCGTAGGCCCGCGCGTAGAAATCGAGGTATTCGGCGACGGTCATGTGGTCGTAGGCGCCGTAGCTCTCCGGCATCCACCCGACGATGCGCCGGACCTTCCCGGGATAGTTCAGGGCGTCGGCGCCCGCGATGCGGATCGAGCCCGCATCGGGCAGGTCGAGCGTGACCATCAGCCGCATCGTCGTCGTCTTGCCGGCCCCGTTGGCGCCGATGAACCCGACGACCTGGGCCGGTTCGAGATCGAACGAGACGCCCTGCACGGCCCGGACCCTGCCGAAACTGCGGGACAGGTCGCGGACTTCCACCAGGGCGTTCGTCATGGCCGCACCTCGACGCAGGGCCCGAGGTAGACGACGGAATCCGTCGTCCACCGGATGCCCGGAAGCGTTGCGACGGCGTCCGCGGATTGTTCGCCGGCCGTCGCGTAGAAATGACCGGGCAGGGGGGCGACATGGAAGTCGCGGTCCGCATCCGCCAGTTTCGCGGACGCGTCGATCCGGAGGTCGCTCCAGGCCTGCGACCACCGCCTGAATGCCGCCTCGGAAGACGCCTCCGCCGTCGCGATCTCCCCGGGACGAAGATTCGCCGCGTGCCACCATCGGCCGTCGAGGTCGAGGGCGTAGAGATCGTCGAGAACGACGCCGATCGAGGAGACGATCCGCGGCGGCTCCCCTTCCGCCTCCGGCGGGATGATCTCCACGCGGGCCCGGGTGGGCCGCACCGCCTCGATGATCTTCCCCTGGACCGTTCGGCTCGAAAACCAGTCCCCGCCGTACCGGTTCCCCCGGATCCAGTACCGGGAGCCCTCCGACGCCGCCGGGATGGAATCGGTCAGGTCGATCGGCGCCATCAGGACCGGTTCGCCCGTGTCGAAGTTCTTCGACAGCAGGGCGCCGGTACGGGAGATCTGCTCCTGGACGACGAACATGCGGTTTTCCTCCGGCAGCAGGGCGACGGTAAGCACCCGCCGGCCCCGTCCGCCGGTTCCCTCCTGGAAGAGCACCAGGGCGGCGAGGAGAAGGCTGGCGGCGATCGAGATCAGGGGCGTCGTCCAGAAGAGTCGATAGCGGCGGTTCTTCCCGCAGAAGACGAAGAGATTGACCGGGCCCACCAGCACGGCGAACCCGAACAGGAAAAGCAGGAAGAGGCCCACGCGGAGCCGGGTGCTGGAAAAATCCCCGATCAGGGGCCAGTTCCGGTTGTACAGATTTTCCGCAGTCAGAAAGACGTCGACGAGGGGTTCCTTCAACCGGGCGAACGCCCGGTCGGCGTCGAGTTCCATGCCGTTTCTGGGGACCCGGAAGATCCGGCCGAACCCGTAGGCGCGCCCGCCGTTTTCGAAAACCGGCGCGCCGGCGTCGAGGAAGGGCAGGGGAGCGGTGTCGCCCTCGGGCGATGCGATGCGGAGTTCGCCGCCCAGGGCGACCCAGTCGAGCAACGCGCGTCGGGCTTCCGCCGCGACGGCGGACCACTCGACGTCGGTCATCCAGACGACGGAAAACCCGCTCCAGGCCCGCCAGTCCCGCGGGAGGCGGGCGGAATCGAAACGGGAAAGGGCCACCTGCGGGGCGTCGGCGCTGTCGCGGATCTTCTTTTCGATCGGTCCCCAGGACCGAACGGCCAGTTCCCGGCTCATGGCGACGCCGAACGTGTCCTGTCCGTAGGAAGCGCCTCCGCCGGGAGAGACGGGATTCGCCGCGGAGTGCCGGACCGGATCGGGATCGACGCCGTACCCGAGGACGACGATTCCCACCGAGGGAGCGCTCCAGAAGGCGCCGTGCGTCACGGGCGCCGCGATCTCGAACGATCGTTGGCCGCCCTTCTCGACCGTGACCTCCGCCGAGGATTCGATGGTCCGTTCGCTCGCCCTTCCCATCCCCCATGCGGAGAAACGGGTCGTGATCCGCCAGGCGCGGGTCCGGTCGGAACCGTTGCGGATCGAAACCAGGATCGGGTCGAAGCCCCCGGGAGGCGCCTTGTCGAAAAAGGCCCCGATCTCGACCTGGATGCGTTTGCCCCGGACCGACTGCGGCCCGGGCAGGTCGGTGAAGCCGCACGCGGCGGCGGCCGCAAGGAGGACGCAGGCCGAAACCGCCCGTGCCCGCGCCCGGAGCCCGGCGTGCGCCGGGCCGCCGGAAGCCGGGCATCGCCCGTGGCCGGGAAACCATGCGGGACGTCTCGTCACGGCGCGTCCGCCTCCCTGAGCGTGGGAGGAATCTCCCGATCCTGGACGGGAACCTCGGAAAGCAGCTCGCGCACGTAGAGAGTCGGGGTCATGCCGTCCAGTTTTGCGGTGTAATCCAGGATGACCCGATGCTGCAGCACCGGGTGGGCGAGGGCCTGCACGTCTTCGAAACTGGCGTTGAGCCGTCCTTCCATCAGGGCCCGGGCCTTGGCGGCGGCGGCCAGGGCGATGGCGGCCCGGGGGCTGGCGCCGTATTTCACGGCCGAAGAGATCCCGGACGATCCCGGACGCGTCGCGGCCACGAGCCGGGCGATGTAGTTGGCCACGACGTCGGGCAGGTAGATCCGCCGGGCCAGGTCCATCAGGGACAGGAGTTCGTCGCGGTCCATGACGGGATCGACCGCCGGTTCGACGCCCAGTTCGCGGCGTTTGACGATTTCCTCCAGGATTTCCACGGGGCCGCCGGTGACGTCCAGTTTGAAGAGGAACCGGTCGATCTGGGCTTCCGGCAGGGGATAGGTTCCTTCCAGTTCGATCGGGTTCTGCGTCGCCAGCACGAAGAAGGGATCGGGAAGGGGATGGGTCTCGCCCATCACGGTCACCCGGTGTTCCTGCATCGCCTCGAGCAAGGCGGATTGCGTTTTCGGCGAGGCCCGGTTGATCTCGTCGGCCAGCACCAGGTTTCCGAACAGCGGGCCGGGGTGGAAGACGAATTCCCGCCGTCCGCCGGTTTCCTGGAGGATCGGGTTGCCCGTGATGTCGCCGGGGAGCAGGTCCGGGGTGAACTGGATCCGGCGCGCGTCGAGCCGCAGGGCCCGGGCCAGTCCCTTGACCAGTTCCGTCTTGCCGAGGCCGGGCAATCCTTCCAGCAGGAGATGCCCGCGGGAAAGGAGGCCGACGACGACTTCGTCGATCAGGGTTTCCTGGCCGAACAGGACGGTTCCGAGAACCCCGCGGAGGGTCCGCAGGCGTTCCGCGGCGGAGGCGACTTCTTCTTCGGTGGGATAGGGGGTCTTCGTCATTGGAAATACCGTTGCAGGATCTCCCGTTCGCGCGGGGTCAGGGGGGTTTTCCAGACCGTCTCTCCGCCGGCGCCGGGGGAGACGATCGTCCCGCCGGCCGAGAGGCCGGTCGGCGCCGTTTCATCCACCTCGGGCGCCGTGCTGCCGACGCCGACGAGATCGCCGATCCGCGCGTCGCGCAGATCGGCCGGCGGGAGGGATTCGGTCCGCTTCGTGCCGAGATTCGTTTCTTCCGGATTCACCGTGAGCGGCGCCGGGCCGGGACCGCGCTCCACTCCGCCCCTCCCGGCATCCGCGGCGGCGA
The DNA here is from genome assembly GCA_964395275.1 of uncultured Verrucomicrobiota bacterium. Classification (GTDB taxonomy): domain Bacteria; phylum Verrucomicrobiota; class CALLYA01; order CAYNBQ01; family CAYNBQ01; genus CAYNBQ01. Next base: position 8,260 of record CAYNBQ010000055.1, on the reverse strand, counting down.
GGACCAGGGCCGCTTCTTCCCCGGAAAGCCCCAGGCACCGGTTGCATCCCCGGCATCCTTCCCGGAGCCTGGCGCGCAACCGCTGGAGTTCCTCCGGCGAGAGGTAGCGGAGATCCGCATCGGCCAGTTCCCGGAGCTGTTCCAGCAGTTCCGGGCTCAGCGGGAAGGGTTCCGCCGAAAGGGCCGCCGCCGATTCCCGCAGTTTCTTCGAAAGTTCCCGCCAGGCCTCGGCGTCCAGGGAGGCCTTCTTCTCCTCCAGAAAGGCGAGAAGAGAGGACGCAGCCGCCAGATCGCGGTCCAACGCCCGCAGCCCGCCCTCCATCGTTTCCTTCAGGGTGTCGCCCGCCTCGAGGCTGCTGTGGGTGTACCACTCCGATTCGGGACGCTGCCGCAGGGCCTCGATCCGTTCCCGCCAGCGTTCCAGGGCGTCGTCGCGGACGATTTCCTCCTCCTGCAGCGTCTCGATCCATTCCTCCATCCGGGTCCACGCCAGGGGTTCCCGGGGCGCATACGCGTCGGCGTCGGTTCCGGGCGTAAGGGGGATCGACCAGAACACCCCGAGCAGGAGCAGCGACAGAAGAGGCGCGGCGAGGGTCCGACGCAGGTCCCAGACGAGCCCGTCGCCGCGGGACGACCGGGGCGGCGGCCAGGGGCCGATCCCCTGCGACGCGGCGGTCAGCCGGTTGCGCAACCCGAGGAACGCTTCCAGGCGCACCATGGCGTCGGAGATCCCGAAAAACCGCCGGCGCACGCGAAGGAAGACGACGATCGCCCCCAGCGCGAGAAGAACGCCGTAGCCGATCCAGAAAGGGGCGGGAGGCAGGCCCAGAAGTTTCCAGAGGATCAGGAGAAGGGCGGCGAGGACGTTGACCCCCGCAAAGACCGGGATGAAGGACGCCAGCCATCGGGCGGCGTTGATCCGGAGCGCCGTGCGTCCGGCGGCTCGACGCCAGAAGACGGCCGGTTCCTCGGCACGATCCATCGGGTTCTTAGACACCGCCGGATCCCCGGGGTTCGATCCGACGGCGCGCGCAGGGGGACGATCGGTTCGACTTGAGAAGAAAGATCCCTTCGGAGGGACCTGCGGCCGGCGGGGGGGAGCCGGTTTCATCGGCGGGCGGCTGGACATCGGGCCGGCGTCGTCGCAGGGCGGTCATCGCGGTCTCCGGGGTTCCGAGAGAATCCGTAGGGACGCTGAGGCGGTATGTCAAGGGGGAATACCGGCCGGGACGGATGGCCGGTTCCGGGAAGTCATGTCTTGGAGGAGGCCGTCGGAACCCACGCCAGGCCGAAGAAACGCACGTCGATGTCCGTGCGGCGGGGCTTCAGCACGATTTTCTCGAACTCTTCGCGGGCGGGGTCGTAGAGACGATCGACCTGTTCGAGTTCGGATTTCAGTTCTTCTTCGAGTTCCTGAATCCGTTTCCGGACGGTTTCGACCTTTTCCCGGGCCCGCCGGATGTCCCCGCTTTCCTTGGAGATCCTTCCGAGATCGCGGGCGGCGGTCTTCCCGCTGCGCACCGGAATGGAACGGCGGCGCGAGAGAAGCGTGTCGAGAAGGGCCGCGCCGACCGAAATTACCGTCTGCACCTTCTGTTGCCCCGCCTGCTGCACCTCGCGGTCGTAGGCCGCCCGCGCGCGCTGCAGGCGTTCGCGCAGGGTCTGGAAGCGGGACTGATACTTGCGCCGAAGACGTTCCTTGACGCGGTCGCGTTCTTCCCGGGCGCGGTCGACCAGGCGCACGCGGAAGTCCCGTTCCGATTCCCCGGGCCGCGAGATCTCGCCTAGGGAGGGGCTGCGCCAGCGGACGACGCGGCAGGTCCGGTAGAGGTGTTCCGAGAAACTCCGTTTCCACGAACGATAGGAGGATTTCTTCCCGGCGGCCGGCGGAAGGTCGGCGAAGGGGATGCCCGGCTCGGGATCTTCACCCAGGACCCCGGGATCCGCGGAAATCTCCGCGGCTTTCGTCCAGTCCGGACCGGCCAGGGGATCCGGGATCCCGTGGAGCAGGGCGGTCTTGAGGGTTTCCTTGAGCTGTTTCCGCGTCAGAACGCAGTGAACCCTCGCGATGCCGAGGATTCGCGGGAGATAGGCGGTCGTTTCAGGATCGGGGCGCTCGTCCGGCGGGAGAAAGACCTGCGGGATTCCCGGCGGAAGCATCGGGGGTGCGGTTTGCGCCGGGGTTTCCGCCGCGGCGGGTCGGGGCTCTTCCGGGGCCGGGACGGGCGCCGGCCGGGCTTCGGACGGGGCGCGTTTTTTCTTGCGCGGATCCATGAGCCGGGCGATCTGGCGCCGGGTGAGCGGCCCGCGCAGGTACGACATGGCCCAGCGCGTCTGGAAGAGCACGGGCGCCTCGTCGTGGACGTTGTGAAGGAGGAAAACGCGTTTGCCGAGTCCCGAGAGGAGTTCGGCGATCCGTCCCCGGTCGAATCCGGCCGCGCCGGCGGCGGCGCCCTGCAATCCGTCGAGCACGCGGCGGCGGTCGCGTTCGGTCTGCAGCCGGCCCAGGAACCACGTTCCGGTGTTCGACAGCCCCTTGTAGTCGAGGTCGACCGGGTTCTGCGTCGCCAGGACGAGCCCGAGCCCGTACGCGCGAGCCTGTTTCAGGAGGGTCAACAGCAGTCTCTTCGAGGGAGGTTCGGCGACGGGAGGCATGTAGCCGAAGATCTCGTCCATGTAGAGCAGGGCGCGGAGGCTGGAGGTCCCGGGGCGGGAACGCATCCAGGTGAGCACCTCGTTCAGGAGCATGGAGACGAAGAACATCCGTTCGCTGTCGCCGAGATGGGCGATGGAGAAGATCGAGACCCGGGGCCGTCCCTCGGGCGTGTAGAGCAGGGCCTGGACGTCGAGCGGATCGCCCTCAAGCCATGCGCCGAACCCCGGCGCCGCAAGGAGGTTGTTCAGGGTCACCGCCAGTTCGAACCGTTCCTTGCGCGGGTAGAAGGATTCGAGGTCCATGACCCCGACCCGGGAGAAGGGGGGATCCTGGATCTGCCGGATGAGGGCCCCCAGATCGAGATTCTTCCCCCTCTTCCATGCGTGATCGAGGATGTTGGAGACCAGGATGTGCTGCGGACTGCGGACGGGGTCGGCCGTGATGCCGAGCAGCGAGAGGAGGCCGGAGGCGGTCGTCGAGATCCGGTCGCGCAGAAGGTCGCGGTCCCCGGCGACCTCCGCCGGGGGCGCCGCGAAGGACGACAGGACGGAGACGGGGAGCCCGGCGTCGCTGCCCGGGGTGTAGACGGCGAAATCGGCCGATTCGCGCAGACGACGGATCCGGTCGCCGTCCTGGCCCCATTCCGAGAGGCCCCGCTTCCACAGAGCGGCCTGTTGCCCGGCGTATTCCTCCGGGGAGAGACCCCGGTTCCGGGCCTCGTCCGGATCGATCCAGGGGAGGAAATCCGAGGGTTTCAGATCCGGAAAGGTCAGCAGGAGGTTGCCGAGATCGCCCTTCGGATCGATGACCAGGGCGGGGATGCCGTCGATCGCCGCCTCTTCCAGGATCGAGATGCCGAGGCCGGTCTTGCCGCTGCCGGTCATGCCGACGCAAACGGCGTGGGTGACGAGGTCCTGGGAATCGTAGAGGAGGAGATCGTCGCCGGTCGTTCCGGATGCGGGATCGAAGAGGCGGCCCAGGTAGAAGACGCCCAGTTTTTCGTGGAGCTCCATCGGGTTTCCTCCGAACGTCCCTCGCGGACGCAGGAGGATCGTCTACGGGGCGGGTTTTCCGCAAGGGGAACGTGAGGGCGGTTCGCGCAGGCCGGAGCGGGAACGCCCCCGGCTCGCGAATCGGACGGCCGGCGGCGGGATCCGCGGATCGTCGTCAGCCGGCGCCGCCCTGGGCCTGGCGTGCGACGGCCTCGGCGGCCTTCCTGGCGGCCTCGGGATCGCCGAGGTAATAGTGCTTGAGCGGCTTGAGGTCGTCGTCGAGTTCGTAGACGAGCGGGATGCCCGTCGGGATGTTCAATCCGACGATCTCCTCCTCGGACATGTCGTCGAGGTATTTCACGAGGGCGCGCAGGCTGTTGCCGTGGGCGGCGATCAGCACCCGTTTGCCGGCGCGGACCTCCGGCGCGATCGTCTCGTGCCAGAGGGGAAGGAAACGGGCCACGGTGTCCTTGAGGGATTCGGTGCAGGGGATCTCCTCGGGCTTGAGGTCGGCGTAGCGGCGGTCGTGTCCCGGCCATCGTTCGTCGTCCGGGGTGAGGGCCGGGGGCGGCGTCGCATAGCTGCGGCGCCAGATCAGGACCTGTTCGGCGCCGTGTTTGGCGGCGGTTTCGGCCTTGTTCAATCCCTGCAGGGCCCCGTAGTGGCGTTCGTTGAGCCGCCAGTGCCGATGGACGGGGATCCACATCAGGTCCATCTCGTCGAGCGCGATCCAGAGGGTGCGGATGGCGCGTTTCAGGACGGAGGTGTAGGCGACGTCGAAGGTGTATCCCTCTTCGAGCAGCAGGCGCCCGGCCTCATGGGCCTCCTCGACGCCCTTCTCGCTGAGATCGACGTCGGTCCACCCGGTGAACCGGTTCTCGAGGTTCCAGACGCTCTGTCCGTGACGCAACAGGACGAGTTTCATGACGGGATCTCCTCACGATAGGCCGTTGGCGGGCCGGCGGGTGCGAAATCGGTCGCCTGCGGTCGGGCGGCGCGATCGTTCCCGGCCCTCTTGCGCCGTGCGACGCGGATCCATCCATACGGAACCCGCGCCGACAGATCAAGGGCGCCGGACATCCGGCCGGCGGCCTTCAGAGGACCTGTTCGGCCGGCAGGACGAAGACGCGCAGCCCTTCCGAGGGGTAGCAGGTGTTGCAGAGTTCGCGGAGGGCCTCGACGATCGGCTCCATCCGTTCCTTGGGGACGACGCTCAGGATCATTCCCACGGTGCCGGGCATGGCGCGGGTTCCCATCTTCTTGCCCGTGGCGCCTGCGCCGACGAGTTCGCGGATCTCCGTGTATCCTTCGCTCTGGTGTTCTTCGAGGATTTCTTGCACCTTAGGGAGAAGCTCTTCACTGCCGACGGCGATGATCATTCTCATGGGTGAAACCTCCCGCGGGACCGGGTTCCTCCGGCGGTACCGGAGAACCGGTCTCGAAATCCGCGCCTCATGGTGGAGAGCGGCCCGGTCGGGGGCAAGCGTGCAATTCGGCGCCGTGCCCCTTTCCATATGTGCGATAATGCGTATATTGCCAATCCCCCCGCCGCGGGGGGCGGTATCCGGCCCGTCGAGGAACGTCGATCGCCGCCGGCCGGCGGCCATGGAGGAGGAGTAGGGGATCATGCGTAGCGTTCTTGCTCTCGGACTCTGGGCGGCGGGGATGCTCCCCTGGATGGGGTGGAATCCCGTCGTCTCCGCCGCGGAACCCGTGACCCTGGATCAGTGCGTGAGCCGCGCCCTGGAGGCGAGCCCCGATCTCGGGGCGGCCTTGAGACGGATCGAGGCGGCCCGCGCCCAGATCCGCGAGGCCGAATCGACCTGGTATCCCACCCTCGGCATCGAGGCCGGATGGACCGCCACCGACAATCCCACGATGGCCTTCATGTCGGTGCTGAACCAGCGCAAGTTCGTCTTCGACACGGACTTCAACCATCCGGACACCACGGAGAACTCGAATCTGCGCATCGGCACGACCTGGCGGCTCTACGACGGCGGCCAGCGGAACTGGGCGCACCGGGGAGCGGAGGCCGGGGAGATGCGCAGCATCGCCCAGGCCGACGCCGCCCGCAACGAGCTGGTTTTCCAAGTGCACCGGGCCTACTACGGGGTGTTGCAGAGCCGCGAACTGGTGCGGATCCAGCAGGCGGCGGTGGAGAGCCTCGAGGCGGCCCTGCGCGCGGCGCAGGAGCGTCTCGACGCCGGCGCGGTCGTCAAGACGGACGTCCTGAACGTCGAGGTGCAGCTCGCCGGGGCCCGGGAGGGGCTGGCCCGGGCGCGCAACGGCGAGATGCTGGCCCGCTCGGCGCTGGCGAACGTGGTGGGCGATCTTTCCCTGCGCGATGCGGAGTTCCCCGAGGTGACGCCCGCGGCCGACCTGTCGATCCCGGATCTCGAGGCCCTGGACATCGCGGACCGTCCCGAGCTGCGCGCCGCCGATGCGGGGGTGGAGGCCCTGAACGCCCAGGTGGTTCGTTCCCGGCGGCAATACCATCCGAACCTCGATCTGATGGCCAATTACGACTGGAACGGCGAACCGTTCGTCGATTACGAGGGAAGCTGGTTCGCCGGGGCCGCCCTGCGGTGGGACGCCTTCGACGGCTTCCGCCGGGACAGCGCGATCGAGGCCGCCGAGGCGCAGCTCGCCGCCGCCCGGGAACAGCGGCGACGGGTGCGGCTCGATCTGGAACATCAGCTCCGGCAGGCGGTCTCCACGCTTCGGGAGGCCATCGAACGGGTGGATGTCTCCCGCAAGAGCAGTCGCCTGGCCGAGGAAAGCCTGCGGATGACGCAGCAGCGCTACCGCAACGGCGCGGCCGACATCACCGAGCTGCTGGCGGCCGAGACCGCCCTGACGGCTGCGCGAAGCCGGGCGGTCTCCGCGTTGTACGACCGCCAGGTGGCGCTCGCGGGGGTATATCGGGCGGTGGGACGTTTTGCACAGGAAACTGAAATGCCGGTGGTCGACGTGGCGGCCGCCGCCGACGGGGGATCCGAACGATGAAAGCAGCCGTTCCTTCGTGGTTGAAGAAGGGGAAGTTCTGGCAGGCCGTGGGCGCGATCGCCGCCCTGATCCTGATCATCATGGCCATGGCGGGCGCCTTCCAGAAACGCGTCGAGCCGGGAATCGTCCCGGACGAGGCGGTGATTCCCGTGCCGGAAGGGGCCGAGACCGTGGTGATCCGCACCGAGACGATCCGTCCCGTGGTGCAGGCGGTCGGAACCGTCGCTTCGGAGGAGCTGGTGCATCTGAGCGCGCGGATCCCCGCCTACGTTTCGGAGGTCCTGGTGACGGCCGGGGATCGTGTCAAGACGGGCGATGTCCTGGTGCGCCTGGACGACCGGGATCTTCGGCAGCAACTCGCGGCCGCCGAGGCGGACCTTCGACGGGCCGAGGCCGAGCTGCGGCGCACGCGCGAACTCTTCAAGACCGAGGCGGCCACGCAGCGGGATCTCGACGCGGCCGAAGCGGCCTACGAAGGCGCCAAGGCGCGGCTCGAGGGAATCCAGGTCAGCCTCAGTTACGCGGCGATCCGGGCGCCGGTCGACGGCGTGGTGGTGGATCGCCGGGTCGAGGCGGGCGATCTGGCCTCCCCGGGAACCGTCCTGCTCGCGGTCTATGATCCGAACCGCATGCGGCTGGAGAGCCCCGTGCCGGTGCGGTTGATCGGTCGCCTGAAACCGGGCGCGGAATTCTCGGTCGAACTGGAGCGGCCCGCGGGGATCACCCGGGGCGTCGTCAGCGAAATCGTCGCCGAGGTCGATCCCCGCAGCCGGACGCAACTGGTGAAGGTGTCCCTTCCCGACGTCGGCGGACGGGTCCTGCCCGGCACCTTCGGGCGCCTGCTGATTCCGGGCGACGAGCGTTCGGCCATCCTGGTCCCCGAAGAGGCGGTCTACCGGGTCGGACAGCTCGCCATGGTCCAGGCGGTCGTCGACGGGCGGCTCGTGCGCCGGGCCATCTGCCTGGGAACGTCCCGGGGCGGGCGGATCGAGGTTCTCGCCGGTCTGGACGACGGCGACGAGATCCTCCTTCGTCCGGTCCACGTGGTGGAGGGTTGAGCCATGCCGACCAGGGAGGATTCCTTCGTCGCGCGGGTCGTGGAGAAATTCCTCCGCGGGAACCTCTCGCTGCTGCTGATCGTGATCAGCCTCGCGGCCGGCGCGGTCGCCCTGTTCGTGACGCCCCGGGAAGAGGAACCGCAGATCGTGGTTCCCGTGGCGGACGTGATCGCCCGGTTCCCGGGCGGTTCGGCCGCCGAGGTGGAGAAACTGGTCTCCTCGCGCCTGGAGAAGCTCCTCTACCAGATCGACGGGGTGGAATACGTCTACTCGACCTCGATGCCCGGGCTCTCGGTGGTGACCGTCCGGTTCTACGTCGGCGAAGACCGGGAGGACAGCCTCACCAAGCTCTACAACAAGATCCAGTCGAACGTGGACCGGGTGACGCCCGGGATCGCCGGCTGGGTCGTCAAGCCGATCGAGATCGACGACGTCCCGATCGTCAACGCCACCCTGTACAGCGACCGGTACGAGGATTACCAGCTGCGCCGGATCGCCGAGGAGGTCGTCGAAAAACTCCAGTCGATTCCGAACTCCTCGCGCGTGGA
>CAYNBQ010000054.1:0-25449 GCA_964395275.1 uncultured Verrucomicrobiota bacterium | reverse complement strand
TCTCTTCGAGGTCGGCTCGTACGACGACAACGCGGCCGGATGCGGCCTCTGCCTGGGAGCCACGATCCTCGTCGAGGAAGAGACCGTCACGGATTGCAACGGCAACGGCGTGGACGACGCCGTGGACATCGCCGAAGGAACGAGCGCCGACTGCAACGGCAATTCCGTGCCGGACGAATGCGAGGCGGACGACGACGCCGACGGCGTCCCGAACGATTGCGACATCTGCCCGGGGTTCGACGACTCGATCGATTCGGACGGGGACGGCGTTCCCGACGGATGCGACCTCTGTCCGGGCAGCGACGACGGCATCGACAGCGACGACGACACCGTTCCCGACGGATGCGATCTGTGCGCCGGATTCGACGACAGGGTCGATTCGGATCTGGACGGCGTCCCGGACGGCTGCGACGCGGCCCCGGTCTTCGTTCCGGACGATCAGACCCTGGCCTACTGGGACCTGCAGGCCGATTCCATCGACGAGGTCCGGGTCCGGATCGAACACGGCATTCCTACGCACGTGGAGGCCCGGGTCCCGACGCGCCCGGGGCTGCCGGACGACCCCGTGATCCGCTCCGTGGATTACCTGGACACCTACCGCGCCTTCTACCGCCTGCGGGATCCCCGCAGCGAGCTGTTCCTGCGCCGCATGGTGAAGGACGGAGGCGATTGCGACCTTTTCTACGGCCAGCATTTCAACGGGATCCCCGTCTACGGCGCCGAGATCGCGGTGCATCTCGACGGAGATTCCACGCGGGGCACCAACGGGCGCTACCTGCCCGAACCGCCTCGGATGGCCGGCCCCTACGTCGCGGCGCTCGATGCGGAGGAGATCGCGCTGGCCGCCGTGGACGGGGGGACGGCGGCCCGGGTCGTCGGCGAAACCCGGCTCATGTATTTCTCCATGGGCGTCTTCACCGAACGGGAGGACCCCGTCCACCTGGCCTGGCGGGTGAACGTGAAGAAGTGCGGCAGCCGCTGGCTGTGCATGGTGGACGCGCACACGGGGGAGATCGCCTTTCGACTGGAACGCGTGTACGACGCCGACCGGCCGGGCGAGGATTTCGACATCGAAACGGTCAACAATGCGAGCGAATCGAACAGTTGCTGGCTCTTCACCAGCGAGGACGACCAGTGGTTCGACGAGGACGGCAGGGTGAGCGGCGCCAACCCCGACGCGGAGGGATGGAACGTCTACGGATTCACCCACACCATCTACCACTTCTTCTACGATCACTGGGGTCGGAAGTCGTACGACGGCGACGAAGAGGACATCGAAATCTACCTGGACGTGAAATTCGACTACGGTCCGAACGCCTGTTACGTCACCGGGTGCGACATCTTCCAGTTCTGGAACGATTTCGGGGTCCTCGACGTCGTCGCCCACGAGTTCACGCACGCGGTGACGCACAGCACGTGCGATCTCATCTACGCGGACCAGTCCGGCGCCCTGAACGAGAGTATGTCGGACGTCTTCGGCACGTTGATCGAATTGGAATCCTGCGGAACCTCGGGATGCGGCGACTACCTGCTCGGCGAAGACATGCCGGGCGGCGCCATCCGCGACATGGAGAATCCCCCGGCGCACGGGCAACCGGACCACATGGAAGCGGCGTCGAGCGGCGACCATACCGGGTATCGCACCCTGCCCGCCGGCGTCGCGCGGGACCGGACGAACGACTGGGGCGGCGTACACACGAACTCCGGGATTCCGAACAAGGTCTTCTACCTTCTCGCCCACGGAGGGACGCACAACGGGCTGGTCATCGATGAGCTCGGCGGCACGGGCGTCCCGTGCCTGTCGAAGGTCCGCGACATGTACTACCACGTCCTCGTCCGCGATCTGACGTCGAACTCGCGTTTCATGGATCTTCGGGAGGCGATGATCAAATACGCCCGGCAGCATCGGCCCTACCCGTTTCACGATCGCGATGTCTGCAGCGTGATCAACGCCTGGGCTTCCGTCGGCGTCGGTTCGCCGGACCAGGATTGCGACGGAATCGAGGACATCAGGGACGACGATCTCGACGGCGACGGGATTCCCAACAGCCGGGACAACTGTCCGTCTCTGGCGAACCCGGATCAGAAGGATACGGACGGCGACGGACGGCCCGATGTCTGCGATCCGGACGACGACAACGACCTGGTTCCCGACGACGGCGACCGTTCGGGAGATCCGGACGACAACCGTTGCACCGGATTCCCGGTGGATTGCGACGACAACTGCCGGACCGTCGCCAACGGAAACCAGATGGACATCGACGGGAACGGCGTGGGCGACGCCTGCGACGATTCCGACGGCGACGGCGTGGTCGACCTGTTCGACAACTGCGTTTTCGTGAGCAACCCGGATCAACGGGACAGCGACGGCGACCGACTCGGCGACGCCTGCGATCCGGACGACGACGACGACGGGATCCCGGACGACGGAAACGGCGACGGGATCGATTTCAACGCGCCGTGCACGGGAGGCAATACGGTCGGGTGCGACGACAACTGTCCGACGTTCCCGAATCCGGACCAGATCGACACGGACGGGGACGGATGGGGCGACGGCTGCGACCTGTGCAGGCTGACGGCGGATTCCTCGAATCTGGACACCGACGCCGACGGGCGGGGCGACGCGTGCGACGACGACGACGACAACGACGGCATTCCCGACGACGAGGACAACTGTCCGAAGGTCGGAAATCCGGATCAGACGGATTTCTTCTCCCGGGGCGCGGGCGACGCCTGTTCGCAGCGGTTCGTTGGGATTCCGTTCCAGGCGAGGGAAGGGATCGTGCGTTTCCCGGCGCCGCCGGAGGATCACGTCATGCGGATCCCGATCGGCCCCTGCGCGGGAGGGGGATGTCCGGACTACCTGTCGGACGACTTCGTGATGCAGCTCGTCCTTGACCTGCCGATCGATCTGCCGGTCGAGGTCGTCGACGATCGGGGGGACGTCGTGCAGAAGGCGCACGGGGGATTCTCGAAACTCGTTCGATTCCATCCCAGGGCCGATACGTTCTTCCGGATGCCGGTCTGGGACCGCCCCACGGCGACGGGCCCTTCGGAGCCGTACCTGGGAACCCGGTACACGCTGGTGATTCATCCGACGGCCGAAGTCGAGCCCGATCGGGAATACCCGGTGCGGGTCTGGATGCGCAGCGGCAGCGAGGCCGAGGTGGGCATGATTCCCTGCGTGGAGGAGATCCGGATGCTGCCCGGCGGCGAGGTGGAACTGCGGTTCAACACGTCCGACGACGTCTACGTCGAGTTTTCGGAAACGGGTCCGGGCGGCGGCGCCGGATGGGCGCCGGTCGCCGGTCCGGTCGGCGGTCCCATGTGGAGGGGGCCCGTCCCGGGCGCGGGGAAGACCGGGTTCTTCCGGCTGCGGCTTGCCCTGTCGGACGAGTGACCACGCCCCGAACGTGCTATGCTGGGAATCGGCCTGCGCCGGAACCCGATGGAGGGCGACGTCCGCGGGCGCGGAACGGAGTCGATCCATGGCGGACACGTCCCATCTGGGCGAACTCATGCGAACGGCGGATTCCCGGCGGATGTCCCGGCTGGTGATGGATCATCTCGAGGCCCTGGCGGCCAACGACGACCATGCGCAGCAGAAGCGGCTCCTGCGGGAGTTGATCGGCCGCGTCGTCACGCTCGAACGGAGGGTGAACGCGCTGTTGCGCAACACGTTGCCGGAGCCGGTCGCCGAAGAGTTGAAGTTCCTGGGGCGCTATGCCCCGCGGACCGTCGAGTGCACGATTCTCTTCGCGGACATGGTCGGCTACACGCGCCTTGCGGAACAACGCAGCGCGGAAGAGCTGGTGGGCATTCTCGACGCGGTCTTTTCGGAGTTCGACCGTCTCGTGGCGGAACGGGGCGGCACGAAGATCAAGACGATCGGAGACGCCTACATGGCGGTTTTCGGGGCGCCGGCGCCGACGGAGGATCATCCGGTGCGCGCGGTCGGGGCGGCCCTCGGGATGCTGGATTTCCTTCGGCGCTTCAACAGGGAATCGAGAAGCGATCTCCAGGTGCGGATCGGGGTTCACACCGGGGAAGTCGTCGCCGGGGTCGTGGGACGCGATCGAATGCAATACGACGTGTTCGGATCGGTCGTGAACACCGCGTCCCGCTTCGAATCGTCGGGGGTTCCCGGGGCGGTGAACGTTTCCGAGGCGACCTGGCGGAGGGCGCGCGACGCCTACGAGTTCGAGCGCCGGGGCCGCATCGAACTGAAGAACATGGGCGCCATGGAGGCCTACCTCGTCCGGGAGGGATCATGAACGGATCCGAAGCTTCCCCGCCCGACGAGCGGGAGGATCGTCCTCTTCGCGTGGCGGACGGGATCTACTGGGTGGGGTACAGCGACGAGGACGAACGTCTTCGGTGCAACCCGTACCTCGTGGTGGAAAAGGACCGGGCGGTCCTGATCGACGGAGGCAGCCGCGGTGATTTCGCCGGCGTGATGACGAAGATCCTCCAGGCGGGCATCGATCCCCGCCAGATCGAGGCCCTCATCTACCAGCATTACGATCCGGACCTGGCGGGATCCATGGCGAACCTGATCGATATCTGCGAGAACCCGGATCTCTGCATCCTCACGAACCGTCGCAACGAGGCCTTTCTCGGCTACTACCTCCACGCATCGGAGCGGAGGCGGATCCACACCTTCGAGGAGCTCGGCAACGGCTACGCGCTGGGAGACCGGAAGCTGTCGTTCATCGATACGCCGTACGCCCACGCGCCGGGGAGCTTCGTCACCTACGACGGAAAGACCCGGACGCTCTTTTCGAGCGACCTTTTCGGGAGTTTTTCGACGGAATTCGGGCTCTTTCTCGACCTGCAGGACGTCTGCCTCGGTTGCGCGGACTGGGCCGACTGTCCCCTGCACCGGGTCTGCCCGCTGCCGGAGATCGTCAAGTTCCATCGCACGGTGATGCCGTCGACCGCGGCCCTCCGGCACGCCATGGAGAAGATCCGCTCGGTGGACGTCGAGATCCTCGCGCCGCAGCACGGCAGCGTGATCGTCGGCAAGAGGGACGTCGGGTTCGTGATCGACATGCTGGCTTCCCTGTCCGATGTCGGCATCGACGGCGTTCTCTCCGGGTCTTCCGCGGGGGATCCTTCCCCGGGCGGCGACGTCCGGAAGGGATAGCCGTTTCGATCCGGCGTGCTGCGGAGGTCGGGCGGGGCCGGAGAATTCCGCGCAATTCCGCGCCGGGGGAACGCTATTCCACGGCGGCGCGGAACGGGTCCCCGCGCCGCGCCCGTTCGACGAGCAGCGCGAGTTCGAGCGCGTGGTAATCCCCCCACATCGACGATTCTCCGAACGGGGCCGACCGTCCCCCGGGGAGATGGTCCCAGCCGCGGGGCCGGTGATAGACCGAGTGGAGGATCAGCCCCTGGTGTTCCGGATCCTCCGAGAGGTACGGGGGCGTGAGAAGGGTGCGCAGGATGCCGAGAGCGGCCGCCTGCGCCGCGGCGGCGGCCTGGTCCCGCCCTTCCAGGCGCCAGATCCGCGCCAGCCGGAAGAAGCCCTGGCCCGCGATGGCCGCCGCACTGCTGTCGAAGGGTTCGTGATCGTTCACGGGGTCCGAAGGCGCCGCCGTGTAGTCGCCCAGCCGCGCCGCGCCCGGGGCGCCCGTGTCCCACAGCGGAATGCCGTCCGCGGCGCTGTGGGCGAGGTAGAAGGTGGACGTGACCTCGGCCGCGTGCCGGAGGTTCTCCAGGATCTCCCCGCGCGGCGTCGATTCCGGGAACTCCTCCTCCGGCAGGGCGGAAAGAAACTCGATCTGCTCGGCGCATCCGCAGATCACCCAGGCCAGGCCGCGGGTCCAGGTGGAGAACGGCGAATATCCCTGCTGCGTCGAGGGACAGCGGTACGTGCCGGTGCGGACGTCGAAGATGGATTCGTGGGCGACGCGCCCCGCAACGTCCCAGACGTCCCGGTTCCGGCCGTAATAGACGTTGTAACGCAGGGTGGTGACGAGATGATCGATCGTGCGGTGCAGCAGGTTGATCCGTTCGTCGCCGTCGCCGAGAAGGACGTGGCCCAGCCGGTGCGACAGGGCGGTGATCCGGCAGGTCCGGATCGTGTCGCAGAAGAGGGAATGGGGGCCGTTGAAGGAATAGACGTACCCCCGGCCGTCGGCCAGGGAGGTCCATCGGGCGGCCTGCACGGCGCCGGAAACGCGCAGGGCCAGATCGATCATCTCGCTCTCGCCGGGGGGCGGCTCGATCTTCCCCTCGAGCCGGAGCCTGCGGAGATTGCCGTAGCTCGAAAGGATGTTGAAGCCGTGGTCGTGCACGCCGATGTGGGTGAGATGGTTCGGCAGGGTCTCGAAGGTGGATCGGCGGCCCAGATCGTAGAATTCCCCGTCGCCCCGCGCCTCGAAGAGCAGCAGAGGCATGCCGCAGAAGAATCCGAGGGTCCATTCCGTCCAGGATCGGGTCGTGTACCGGCCCTCCACGGTGAAGACCGGGGAACCGCGTGAGGGATCCCATTCCCGGTGGAGTCCGCGGACCTTGACGGCGGCGATCTCGAAGAAGCGGTCCAGGAGAGGTCCGAGATCGTCGGGCGTAAGGGAAAGATCGAGTTGCATGGCGGAAACGGTCCGATCGCGCCGATGATCCCCGAAGCCCCCTCGCCGGGACAAGGCCGAAAGGAAAAGGGGGCGCCTCCGCCGGGCGGGGTCCCTTGCGGGGTTCTGCAGGCTTGACTGCACCACATCTTGGGGATAGAAGCAGCGGGAAGACGACGGGTTGTGCTCCGTTCTCCGCTGCGGCGTAGGCGGATCCTCCGGGACGAGGTGAAGAATGCGTTGTCCCCGCTGTGGACATCTCGAAGACAAGGTCGTGGATTCGCGTTCCTCGAAAGACGGGGCGGTGATCCGGCGCCGGCGCGAATGCCTGAGCTGCGGCCATCGATTCACGACCTACGAGCAGACGGTTCGATCGGCGTTGCGCGTGATCAAGCGGGATTCGCGCCGGGAGGCCTTCGACCGGGGAAAACTGGCGGCGGGCATCGAGAAGGCCTGCGAGAAGCGCGATATCAGCGCCGAACGGATCGAACAGGTGGTCGACGAGATCATCGGGGAACTCCAGAACGAATACGAACGGGAAGTCGATTCGAAGGTGATCGGCGAGAAGGTCATGGAACGGCTCCAGGGGCTGGACGAGGTGGCCTACGTTCGTTTCGCGTCGGTCTACCGGCAGTTCAAGGATGTGAACCAGTTCGTGAAGGAAATCCAGAGTCTGATCGATCACTCATGATCTGCGCGCTTCCACGAATCCGATGGGTGGAGGATCCCGACGGGGGCAGGGTCCCGTTCGATCCCGGGAGGCTCTGCGCGTCGATCCGCCGGGTCTGCACGGCGGGCGGAGCGGAGTGCGGGACGCTGGCCGACAGCGTGACGCGTGCCGTCGAATCCTTTCTGCGCACGCTGCCGGCCGATGCCACGGTGAACACGTGCGACCTGTCGCGGTGGGTGGAACACGCCCTTCGCACGCTGGGGTTCGACGACGTGGCGGATCGCTACGCCGGGAAGGGCGAACCGCAGGCGTTGCCGGAGATCCCCCTGGAGACCGCCGGATCGCGGACGCCGGTCTCCCGGGCGCGGTTGGAGACGTATCTCCGGGAAGAAGCCGGGCTTGATGAGGGGGCCGCCCGGGCGGTGGCCCGGGGGGTGTGCGCGGCGGTTGCGCGGCTCTCCTACGGGCGGGTTTCCGCGGAACTCCTGGCGGACGTGGTCGCGGCGGAGTGCGCTTCCCGGGGCGGCCGGATCCGCCCCGATCCGGAGGCGATGGCCGAATGGCTGCTCGGGCGGAAGGAGTCCGCCGGGGCTCCGGAAGAACCCGCCGCCGACGGCCCCTCGGAAATCCGGATTGCGGCGGGCGACGCCGCGGACGGCGTGCTGGCCCAGGTCGAACTCGAAACGGTCGCCCGGCGCGTGGACGAAGGGTTCGAACTCGCCTTCTTCCTCGAGCTGGGCCGGGTTCTGGACCGGCTGGCCGCAGCGGTTTCGCATGTCGCCGCCGAACGAACGCACCGGCCTCCGGAATGCGGGATCCGGGTGCGCCTGGTGGGCGTCGAGGAATGCGCGCGGCGTTTCCGGGGCGCGCGCCGGCGCAAGCAGTGTCGGGCCTTCGTCTCGGAGGTCCGCCGGTTTGCGCGGGAATGGATCGAACGGCGGTTGCCGGGCGCGAATTGCCGGCTGGAAGCCGCCTCCGATTCCGCGCCGTAGCCCCTTTCCCCGGGCGGAGGATCGAGGGTTTCCCGCTTCGTCGATGCCGTCCGCGGACGATCGCTGCGGCGTGCCGTTGACATGACCCGGGACGCTCCCGAGAATCGCGCGGAACGATTCCGTTCGAGAGGAGGCGGTCATGGCGGAAGAGGGGTCTTATGCGCTGGGACTGGATTTCGGAACGAACTCGGTGCGCGCCCTGCTCGTGGACGCGGGGTCCGGCGAGGAGATCGCCGCGTTCGTCTGGACCTATGAGCACGGGGACGAGGGGATCCTGACCGATCCTCGGGATCCGGACCTGGCGCGGCAGCATCCGGCCGACTACGTCCGCGGGGTCGAGATCGTCGTGCGGGGCGTGCTGGAGGAAGCCTCCCGGGTCGACGGTTTCCGGACGGATCGCGTGATCGGGATCGGCGTCGACACTACCGGCAGCACGCCGATTCCCGTCGACGAAGAAGGCGTGCCGCTGGCCTTCCGGCCGGAGTTTTCGGAGAACCTCAACGCCATGGCCTGGCTGTGGAAGGATCACACCGGCGCGGCGGAGGCCGAGGAAATCACGGAACGCGCCCGCGCGGAACACCCGGAGTACCTGGCGAAATGCGGCGGGGTGTATTCCTCCGAATGGTTCTTCTCGAAGGTGCTGCACTGTCTGCGGGTCGACCCGGCGGTCTTCGACGCGGCGGCCACCTGGGTGGAGTTCGCCGACTACGTCCCGGCGCTGCTGACGGGTCGCACGGCGCCGCGGGAGATCGTCCGCGGGATCTGCCAGGCCGGGCACAAGGCGATGTTCGAACCGGGCCGTGGATTGCCGTCGGCCGAATTCGTCGCGGGACTCGATCCGAAGCTGGGCGAGCTTCGGTCCCGGCTCTATGACGAGGCCGTCACGTCCGACACGGCCGTGGGCGGTCTTTCGGAGGAGATGGCGCGCAAACTGGGGTTGCCGGAGGGAATTCCCGTTGCGGCCGGCGCGCTGGACGCCCACATGGGCGCCGTCGGGGCCGGGATCCGGCCGGGGCGGCTGGTGAAGATCCTGGGAACCTCGAGCTGCGACATGCTCGTGGAAGAGGGATCGACCGAGCTGCCGGACATCCCCGGGCTGGCGGGCATCGTGAAGGGATCGATCCTGCCCGGCTACTGGGGACTGGAAGCGGGACAATCGGCCGTGGGCGACATCTTCAACTGGTTCGTCAAGTACGTGGCGGAGGATTCGCACGAGACGCTCACGAAGAAGGCCTCGGGACTGCGCCCGGGCCAGAGCGGGCTCCTGGCCCTGGACTGGAACAACGGGAACCGGACGGTCCTGGTCGACGCGCGGTTGACCGGCCTGCTGATCGGCCAGACGCTGCACACGCGGACCGAAGAGATCTACCGGGCGCTGATCGAGGCGACGGCCTTCGGCGCCCGGGTGATCGTGGAACGGTTCACCGAATACGGTGTGCGGGTTTCCGAGGTGGTGAACACCGGGGGCATCGCCGAGAAGAACCCGATGGTCATGCAGATCTACGCGGACGTCATCGGCCGGCCGATGCGGTTGAGCCGGTCGGCCCAGACCTGCGCGCTCGGTTCGGCGATGTACGGGGCGGTGGTCGCCGGACCCGATCGGGGCGGTCATCCGGATATCCGGTCGGCCCAGGAGGCGATGTCGGGGCTGAAGGACCTGGCCTACGAACCGGATCCGGAGGTGCGGGCCGTTTACGACGAGATCTTCTCCCTGTACCGCGAGTTGCACGACGCCTTCGGCACGCGCGACTGGAACGGAAACCTGTTCCACGTGATGAAACGCCTGATCGAGATCCGGGACCGCACCAGGATGGAAGGATGACGACGACGCTTCGTGCGAATCGATGTCCCCGCCGGACCCGCCGGGGGGCGGCATGACGACCCCGAATCCGGAGGATTTCCGGAAGGAACTCGACCGGGTGGCCCGCGGCGAATGCGATCTGCTCGAGGCGCGCCGGATCGTGTTGGCCGGTCTCGATCACCGGGACGTCGAGATCCGGCGGCGCGCGGCCGCTTCCGGATGGCATCTCTTCGACGACGAGGTGGTGACCGACCGGTTGATGCGGATCGCCGCCAGCGACGAGGATCCGGAAGTGCGCGGCCAGTGTCTCATCGCCCTGGGCCGCGTCCTGCAGGAGGGCTCGCGGGCCGGGTTCGGGGACGCTCCGGAAACCGGCGGGGTCGATCCGGAGACGGAAGCCGATCCCCTGGCGCGCCGGTTCGTGGAGGTGTTCGACCTGGCGTACGGCCGCTTGGAAGACGAGACCGAGGCCCTCGAAGTTCGGCGCCGCGCCCTGGAAGCGCTGGGCAACGGCGGCGGAAATCCCCGCACGAACCGGTGGATCCGGGTTTTCGCCGAGAGCCCGGATCCCGATGCGCGCGTGAGCGCCGCCTACGCGATGGGCGCGACCGGGGACGTCCGCTGGGAACGCCGGCTCTGGGTCCTTCTCGACGATCCGGTCGAGGACGTGCGGATCGAAGCCATGCGCGCCGCCGGATGGCTGCGCCTGGAATCGATGCGCGACCGGATCGCGTCGCGCTGCCTCGATCCGAGGCCGCAGACGGCGGTCGCCGCGGCGGAGGCGATCGCCGACCTGGTTTCCCTGGAGGATGCGTACCGGTTCCTGCGGGAGGTCCTCCCGCGCGTCACCCCCGGGGCGCGCGAAGAGATTCGCCGGATCCTCGAGGAAGTCACGTACAGCCTTCTCGTGCCCCGCGAGGAATACGACGACAACGGTCACGACACCGGGGACGCCCTGCTCTGAGGCCGGAACGCCGCCTCGAGGCTCGGGCGGATTCCGCCGGGCGCCCGGGCGCGCCGGCCGATGCCGCGTTCGCGGCGAAGGAGGACGGATGAGATATCGAAGGATCTTGACGGCATGGATTGCGGCGGCGGTCGTCGGCGGGGGCGCCGTCGCGGCCGGGCCGGTTCGGCTCCCGTCGGGGGAACCGTTGATCGGCGCCTATTTCTTCACGCGCTGGTGGGAGCCGTGGAAGAGCAGCGACCAGCGCATCCTCGACGATCTCGCCCTGCTGCGGCGGATGGGGATCAGCACGGTCTTCATCGATCACGAACCCTCGCAGATGTTCGACGGGGACTGGGCCGGACTGGACCGGGATCATCGGCTCGCCCGGCAAGCCGGAATCGGCATCCTCCCCTGGCTCGAGGCGAAGAACGGCAAGGACGTTTCGACAGGATCGCGTTTCGACGAGGTCGAACGGCGCTGGGGGATTCGCCTGCGGCACGCGGAGAAACAGGACGGAACCCCGTTCGGGACGCAGATCCTGGATCCGGCGTTCCCGGACTACATGGTCTCCTGGATCTCCGATTACCTGGACCGTTACAGCGGCGAGGGCGCGATTCTGCGGGTGATGCGCGACGGGCGCGAATGCCGGGTGGTGAGCCCGTGCGTGGAGATGGGATGGGAAGGGTTGTCCTTCGACGAGGGGACGAACGCGCGCTTCCGGGAATGGGTCCGCGCGCGCTACGGATCGATCGAGGCGGTCAACGAGGCCTGGGGGACGTCCTACGGGGCGTTCGGCGAAATCGATCCGCGCGACGTTTCGGTCTTCGACTACTCGAAACCGCCCGAAATGGATCCCCCTGCGGCCGTGGAGGATCATGTCCGGTTCCGGGCGGAACTGACCCGCGACGTGTTTGCGGGAATGTCCGCCCGCCTGAAGGAACGCTATCCGGACCTCCTGCTGGCGGCCGAGTTTCCCTACGAGTTCGGCTACCTCCATCCGCATGCGATCGGGTACCGCCGGAGATACGCGGCGATCCCGACGATGGCCGAGTGGGCGGATCTGCTGGTGTTGAGAAGCGGCGGGCTTCCGTCGCAGGAATCGCTGGAACGAATCGCGGCGTTCACGGGCCGCACGGGGATCCCGGTGATCCTGGCGCATCGAACCTCCTCGAGGCAGGGACCGGGCGCCGCGGAACCCGCGGCGGAATGGGCGCGGCGGTACGCGGAGATGTCCGCCCGGTACGCGGCCGGCCTCGGGTACTATTCCTGGAACGAGATGGTGGACACGCATATCAGCCGCAACTACCCGTTGACGCACGGGGCGGAGAAGCATTTCCAGACCGCCGAACAGGAGCGGCGCCATGCGGCCTGGGTGGCCCGGATCAACCAGGCCTATCTCGATCGGGTCGGCGTCTCCCTTCCCGAACGCGAGGAGGAGTGACGTAAGAGGCACGAATCCCCGTGGCCGCCCGGTGGAAACCCGTCGCCGCGTGGTATGGTTGGGAACGGTCTTTTCCGGCCGGAGGAGAACGGGGGAGATGAATCGGCGGAAACGGGTCGTCCTGGGCATGAGCGGCGGGGTGGACAGCAGCATGTCCGCCTGGCTTCTGGACCGCGCCGGATACGAGGTGATCGGCGTGACCTTCCGCATGCCGCGCTTCGGTCCGGAATCCCGTGCGGCGGCCGAGCGCGACCTGGCCGACGCCCGGCGGGTCGCCGAACGGATCGGGATCCGCCACCGCGCCGTGGACGTCGCCGGGGAATTCGATCGCGTGGTGATCGCGCCCTTCGTGGAAGAGTACCGAAGGGGCCGGACGCCGAATCCGTGCGTGCTGTGCAACCGGGAGATGAAATTCCGGTTGCTCCGGGAGATCGCCCGGGCGGAGGGCGCCGAAAAGATCGCCACGGGCCATTACGCGAGGGTGTTGTCGCGCGACGGACGGCCCGTGCTGGCGCGGGCCCTGCATCGGCCGAAGGACCAGTCGTACTTTCTCTGCCGGTTGTCCCCGGAACAGATCGCGGCGTTGGTCCTTCCGCTGGGCGCCCTTTCGAAGGAGGAGATCCGCCGGACGGCCGCCGCGATCGGGCTGGCCGTTCACGACAAGGCCGAGAGCCAGGAGGTCTGTTTCGCGCCGCCGGGACGGCACGCGGAATTGCTCGAGGCGCGTCTGCCCGGAGGCGGCCTGCGCGGGGAGATCGTCGATCTCGAGGGACGGGTGCTGGGCGAACACCGGGGCGTGGAATTCTACACGATCGGGCAGCGCCGGGGACTCGGCATCGGCGGCGGCGGGACGCCGTTCTACGTCGTCGCATTGGATCCGGCGTCCCGGCGGGTCGTGGTCGGGCGGGATTCGGACCTTTTCCATCGCCGGATGTTGGTGGAGAATTGCGTGTGGTCGGCGGAAGAACCGCAGGAAGGCGACCGGCTCGAGGGGCAGATCCGCCACCGGCACCGGGCCGCCTCCGCCCGCGTCGTCTCGCGGGAGAACGGGGGGCGGATTCGAATCGAATTCGACGAGCCGCAGCGGGCGATCACGCCCGGACAGGCGGCCGCGTTCTACCGAGGGGATATCGTGATCGGCGGCGGCTGGATCGCCGCCGCCGGCGGGGAGGAGAAGAGGGTTGAAGGATCCTGACATACGGATGTTGATCAGCACGGCGGATTCGGAGGAAACGGCGCGCAAGCTGGCCGAGACCCTGGTTCGGGAGAAGCTGGCCGCGTGCGTGAACGTGATCCCGAGGGTCGAGTCCTTCTACCGATGGGAGGACGCGGTCCAGCGGGATCGGGAGTTCCTGCTGCTGGTGAAGACGACCGGGGCGATGGCGGAGGCCGCCCGCCGCAGGATCGTGGAACTTCATCCGTACGCCCTGCCGGAGGTTCTCGAATTCGAGGCGGCCGGCGGCCATTCCGAATACCTGGCCTGGGTGGTGGGCAGCGTCAGCGGGGTTTCTTCCCCGTCCCGGCGATGAGCATCCGCCTCCGCACGATCCGTCGGGCCCTGCGGGTCGTGGCGGGAGTCGCCGGACTGCTGCTCGGGGCGGGGCCGACGGCGATCCGCGCCGACGACGATCCCCTGCGGACGGCCGAGCGGCTGAAGACCCTCGCCGAAGAGCGGGGGGAGGAAGCGGTCCCGGAACTGACCCGGCGCCTGGACGATCCTTCCCCCGTGATCCGTTACCAGGCGGCCGATCTCCTGGCGGAGATCGACGGGCCGACGGTGGAACGTCTTTTTCTTGACCGCATGACGTCGGATTCCTCGGAGGTCCGCCGGGTGGCGGTTTCGGCCCTGGGCCGCTGCGCCCTCGGACGGCCGGCCCTGGACGCCGTGAGAAAGGCCGCCCGCGATCCCCATCCGATGGTGCGCTGGGCGGCGGTGCTGGCCCTGGGACAACTGGCGGACCGGGAATCCGAACCGCTGCTTCGGGAGATCGCCGAGAACGATCCGCACCGCACGCAGGGGGGATCGTACCCGGTCCGGGAGGCCGCGCGCGAGGTCCTGGCGAAGATGCCGACCGCCGTGCGGTGGTACCGGGACCTGAGCGCGGCCTTCGAGGCCGCCGCCGAAACGAACCGGCCTGTCTTCATCTTCTTCGACGCCCGCAACGAGGACTGGTCGAAGCGGATGAAGGTCGTCCTGGAACTCCCCTCGGTCGGCAGGGCGCTGCAACCGTGGGTCTGCGCGCGGATCCGCGTCGATCTGCGCCCGCAGATGATGGAGGATTTCGACGTCCGGGGCACGCCGACCGTGGTGCTGATGACGGCCGACGGCCGCGAGATCGAGCGGTGGATCGGGTATCGTTCCGCCCGGGACGTTCTGGACGGCCTGTTCAGCGTGGCTTTCGGAAAGGCGGCCTCTTCCGTGCGGCGGCAGGCGGAGAGCGAGCAGGAGGATCCGGCTTCCCAGTGGCGGGCGGCCGAGACGTACATGTCGGAGGAACGGGAGGACCGGGCCCTGCCGCTGCTGCGCAGGATCATCGAGAGCGACCCGGAGAACCGGGCCGGGTACACGGACGACGCCCTTTTCGCCATCGGCTACTGCTGCGGGCGCATGGGGCAGCACCGGGATTCGATCGTGGCGCTGGAGTCGCTGATCCGGGAGTACCCGGATTTCCCGCGGATCGGCGAGGCGTGGTTCTGCCTGGGACTGAGCCGTCTGAGCCTGGGGGACGTGTCCGGGGCGGAGGAGGCGTTGAAACGGGCTTCGAATTCGTCGAACGAGATCACCGCGCGCAAGGCGCGCCGGGTGCTGGGGGATCTGCGGTCCGCGCTGGCGGCGCAGTCGGAGGAGAAATGACGCGGCCGGCTCGCAGCTCGTTTCCCGGGATCCGGTGGGCGGCCCGCGTGCGGAGGTTCGCCTTCCGGATCCTTCTGGCGACGGGATGGGCATCGGCCGCGGCGGTTTCGGCCGCGCCGCCGCCGCCGGAGACGCTTTCGGCGGCGGACCGCGCTGCCCTGGAGAAGGCGAACATCCGGGTCGAGCGCGGCAACGCCTTCGCGCTGGAGGGGCGGTTCCGGAAGGCGGAACAGGAATATCGCGCGGCCGTGCGGACCTTCCCCCGCCATGTCGACGCCCTCTACAACCTGGCTGTCGTCTACCGGCGCATGAAACGCCCGAAGAAGGCCGAGGAAACCTACCGGCGTCTGCTCCAGGTCGATCCGGACAGCCCGGACGCCCTGACCGATCTCGGCGACCTGCTCGACGACCGCGGCGAGCGGGAGGAGGCGGAAAAACTCTATCGCAGGGCGGTCGAGGTCAGCCCGGGGTTCGGGCGGGCGTGGAACAACCTGGGATTCCTTCTGCAGAAGGAGGGCCGCCTCGAGGAGGCCGCGGAGGCCTTCCGGCAGTACGTCCGGATCCAGGAACGCCGCGGGGCTCCGACCGCCTGGGGCTGGTACAACCTCGGATGCAGCCTCCTCGAGCTCGGCCGGGTCAGGGACGCAAAGCAGGCCCTGCTGAAGGCCGCGGAACGGTTGCCCGACGATTACCTCGTCAACAACGCCCTGGGGAACGTCTACGTGGTGCAGGGGCTTCCCACGCAGGCCCTGCTCCGGTTCCGGCGGGCGCAGAAGGCCAACCCGAAGTATGCGCCCGTCTACGAGGGGCTGGGGGACGTCTATGCCGCACGGGGGGAGACCGGGAAGGCGCTCGAGATGTACGAGGAGGCCGTGCGTCTCCGGCCCGATTACGCGGCGGTGCATCTGAAGCTGGGGCGATTGCTGCGCGATTCGGACCCCGCGAAGGCGAAACTGCACTTCCAAGCCTATTTGCGCTATGGTAAGCGACCCGAATTCCTGAAAGAAGCGAAAGAAGCCTGCGGACTGCCGTCGGGCGAGGGGAAGTAGAACCATGTCGCAGCATCCGAGTCTCAAGGGATCGAGCAAGATCAAGACGAAGCGTTCCGTGCTGAAACGGCACGAGCGGATCGACCTGCTCAAGGCGCAGGGCCGGTGGAAAGAGGGCGATTCGGTCCTCGGCCTGCCGAAGACCAAGCCGGAAATCTGATTTCCCGGCCGATCGGGAGAAGATCGTCATGGGGCCGCCGCCGGAGGGATCCGGGGTCGGCCCCGTTCGTTTGCAGCGTTTTCTGGCCTCGTGCGGTCTGGGCTCCCGCCGGTCCTGCGAACGATGGATCCGGGAAGCGCGGGTGACCGTCGACGGCCGCCCCGCCGAACTCGGCATGCGGGTGGATCCGCGGAAGAACGAGGTCCGCGTCGACGGCCGCGTCGTCCGTCCCCGGCGGAACCGCACGATCGTTTTCCACAAGCCCCGGGGGGTGACGACGACCCGGTCGGATCCCCATGCCGTCCGGTGTCTTCCCGATCTGCTGCCCGAGGCGTTCCTGGATCTCTTTCCCGTGGGACGCCTGGACCGGGAAACCGAAGGTCTCCTGTTGCTGACGAACGACGGCGCGCTGGCCCAGCGTCTTGCGCATCCCTCGAACGAGGTGCCGCGGGTCTACCGGGCGGTGGTGGAGGGCGCACCCGACGAGCGCACCCTGGAGAAACTCCGGCGCGGGGTGACGGACCGGGGAGAGAGGCTTCGGGTCGACGGCGTTCACCGGATATCCGCGCCCGGCGCGGACCGTACGGAATTGGAACTGGTCCTGCACCGGGGGCGCAAGCGCGAGATCCGCAGGATGCTGCGGGCGGTCGGACACCCGGTCGAACGGCTGATCCGGATCCGGTTCGGTCCGGTGGCGCTGGGGGACCTGGAACCGGGCGCCTGGCGGGAGCTTTCGGCGACGGAGCGACGGGAACTGGAGTCGCTGAAAGCCGGTTCCGGAGGGGAAAGGCGCAATATGGGATGACGGTGCCGGGAGACGCGGTCGAAAGGCCGCCGTCCGTTTCGGCAAGGCCCTCTGCTTGGCCGCGGGCGTTCGGCCTGCTATGCTGCGGGATCCGGACCCGGGGAATCGCGAACGGGGCGGCGGCAGCCGCCGGCGCACGGGATTTCCGGAAAAGGGAAGGATGCATGCGATGAAACGGCGCACAGTGCGAAGGAATATCGTCCTGTTTCTCTGCGCGGTCGGTCCGGTTCTTTTCGGCGCTTCCGGCGCGTTGTCCGGTTCGACCGGTGAGCCGTTCCTGCTGGCCGCGATCGATCTCGGGCCGGAACCGCGGGTGGTTTCGACGCCGGGGCCGGCGGAACGGACGGAGAAGGAGAGCGCCGCTCCGGCGGTCTCCGTCACCGAAGACCGTATCGTGGTCCAGGATGTTCCGGCGCCGGAGACGCCGCCGGTCGAAACCTCCGGGGAACCGCCGGCCGCGTCTTCGCCCGGTTCCGGCACGCCCGCGGCGGCTGCGGAGGCCGCTTCGAAAGAATCCGCCGCGAAGAAGGCTGCGCAACCCGCGGCGCCCCGCCGCATGGAGGTCGTCGGCGACCGGCTCAATGTCCGGGCCCGGCCGGGATTGCGCTACGAGATCGTGGGGCAGGTCGTGCGGGGCGACGTGGTCGAGGTTCTCGAGGAAAAGGACGGTTGGGGCAGGATCCGTCCTCCGAAGGGATTCACCGTGTGGATCCACGGGGCGTTTCTGCGCGACGGCGAGGTGATCGGCGACCGCGTCAACCTCCGCGCCGGACCGAGCCTGAGTTATTCGATCGTAGGGCGGGTCCGCCGGGGAACCCCCATCCGGGAGAAGAGCCGGTACAAGGAATGGGTCGAGATCGATCCCGTGGCCGACGCCTCCTTCTGGGTGAGCATGCAGTACCTGCGGCCGGCGCCCCGAGCGGCCGGCGGGGAGACGACGGTGATCGAGACCTTCACGCCCCCGGCCCCGGAGGGGACGGAAACGGTCGTGATCCACGGGGGCGCGGCGGCCGGGAAACCCGCATCCCCGGAGACGGTCGTCAAGGCGTCTCCTCCCCCCGATGCGACGACGCCGGAGACCCGGGCTCCAGCCGCCGGCGAAAAGCCGCCGGCGGGCGAAACGACGGCTCCGGCCGCCGGGCCGGTTGCGCCGAAGGGGGAGGGAGAGGTCGTGAGGGCCCGTCCCGTGGAAGAGACCGTTGCCGGGGAACCTTCCGCCGCGGCGGAGGAAGCGAAGCCTGCGGAAGAGGTTTCCCCCGCCGAATCCGCGGAGGCCGGCGAGTCGGCGGAAGAGGAATCCGTCGCCGCCGCGGAAGCCGGCGAAACCGCGCCGCCGCAGGAAGGGGCGCGGATCCCGCCGGCGCGGCCGGATACGGCCCCGCTGGTGATTCCGGAATCGAAGCTGGAATGGCTCGGCCCGGCGAAGGACGTGGTGGTGGAAGGCGAGATTCTGCGCACGGGATTCCTGATCCGGCGCCCCGGAACGCACAAGCTGATCACGCGGAACGGGCGCAGGGTGCATCTGCTGGGCTACCTGCGGAGCGACGAGGTGCGCCTGGATCCCTACGTCGGCAAACAGGTCAGAATCGTCGGATCCGAGCAGTGGGCCAAGGGATGGCCCCGGCCGGTGATTCATGTCCGGCAGGTGAGTCTGGTGCGTTGAGCCGTGTCGGCCGGGCGGCGCGCCCGGCGGCGGCTTTTCCGATCTCGGGATGGACAACCATGGGAGGGGTGTAGCGTGGCGGCGGAGATCATCGACGGAAAACGGATTTCGAAAGAAATCCTGGACGAGTTGCGGGAACGGGTGCGCAGGGGAACCGAGCGGGCCGGAAGACCTCCCTGCCTGGCGGTGGTGATCGCGGGCCGGGACGCGGCCTCGCAGGTCTACGTGCGCAACAAGATCCGGGCCTGCGAACGCACGGGGATGGAATCGCGCCACGTCGAATTGCCGGAGACGATCGGCCGGGAAGAACTGCTGGAACGCGTTGCGGAACTGAACGCCGAGGAGGCCGTCGACGGGATCCTCGTGCAGCTCCCCCTTCCGGATGCGCTCGACGCGCAGGGGGTCGCCGCCGAGGTGGCCACGGCGATCGATCCGGCGAAGGACGTCGACGGCTTCCACCCGTGGAACCTGGGGAACCTCCTGGCGGGATCCCGGGACGTTCCCGTTCCCTGCACCCCGTTGGGGGTGACGGTGTTGCTGGAGCGGATCGGCGTGAGCCCCCGCGGCAAACGGGTGGTGATCGTCGGACGGAGCAACATCGTCGGGAAACCGCTGGCGGCGCTGCTGATGCGCAAGGGCGACGGCGGCGATGCGACGGTGACGGTCTGCCACTCGCGCACGGCGGATCTGCCGTCGGTGACGCGGACGGCGGAAATCCTGGCGGCGGCGATCGGCCGGCCCCGCTACATCACGGCCGACATGGTCGCCCCGGGGGCGGTGGTGATCGACGTCGGGGTCAACCGGATCGAGGATCCGGCCTCGCCGAAGGGAACGCGCCTGGTGGGAGACGTCGATTTCGACGCCGTGCGGGAGAAGGCCTCGTGGATCACCCCGGTTCCGGGCGGGGTGGGGCCGATGACCATCGCCATGCTGATGACCAACACGGTCTCGGCCTTCGAGCGGCGCACGGGGATCGTGCAGTAGACGGAAAAGTAGACGGAAATCACCGCCGGCGGCGGCCGAAGGAGAAGGCGAGCAGGGCGCCGGCGCCGAACCCCCCGATGTGCGCCATCCAGGCGACGCCTTCCGCGCCGGGATCGGCGCTTCGGAAGCCGATCCATTGCATCGCGAACCAGGCGAGAAGGAAGATCCATGCCCGCATCCGGACGATCGGCATCCAGAGGAAGGGGATGATCGGGATCAACGCCGAAATCCGCGCCCCGGGGAAGAGCACGGCATGGGCGCCGAGCACGCCGGCGATGGCGCCGGACGCCCCGATCATCGGCGTGCGGGACGCGGGATCGGAGGCCACCTGGATCAGGGCCGCGACGATGCCGGCGAAGAAATAGAAGAGGGGATAGCGCAGCCGGCCCATGGCGTCTTCGACGCGGCTCCCGAAGACCCAGAGGAACCAGAGGTTGCCGACCAGATGCACGGGGTCGGCGTGCAGGAACATCGAGGTGAGGATCGTTGCGAGGGTCCTCGGGCCGGGATGCCGGGCGAGTTCCCGCGGTACGAGGGCGGCGTCCAGGATCCGGTCGGTTCCGCCCCGGAGGAAGGTCGCGACCTGCAGACCGAACACCGCGACGTTGACGACGATCAGCAGGATCGTCACGACGGGGATCCGTCGGGGAGACGGGGTGCCGCGCAGGGGGATCATCGTCGAGGATGTCGCGCCGCCTCAGAGGAGTCCGCGGCGCCATTCGTCCGGCGGGGATTTCCAGACCGGGATCCCGCAGAATCGTTTCCCCTCGGGACAGTAGGGGCGCAGGCCGGCGCGGTAACGCATTCCGCAGGCGGGCAGAAGCCGGCGGCCGATGCGGGGATGGATCCGGCGGATCTGGTCCGCTTCGTCCATGGAGGCGCGCCAGATTTCCTCCTGGGCGTTGAAACAGAGGCGCATGACCAGCTTGTGGCGCAGGTGCAGGAGATCGGTCGATTCGGTCAGCCGGATGGTGACGGCATTGGGCAGGAGATAGGCGAGGGCTTCCGCGGGCGCTCCGGCGCGGCGCAGGGCGGCGATGGTTTCCCAGGTCTTTTCCATGCAATCGCGGTAGAGGGCGGAGGCGGATGGATCGTGATCGACCAGGGCGGGCACGACGTAGTCGGGTTCGTCGTCGAGATGCGCCGAGAGAACCGGCCGGGAGGCCGGGGTCATCCGGTGCCGTTGATCCTGGGAATCCGCCGAATGGCTCAGGCGTTTCTGGAAGACGTAGTGCGCGTGGGCGAGGGCGCGGGTGATCTTCGTCATCGTGGTGAGGTTCAGGGTCTCGGCGAGGGCGGGATTGGAGGCGGGATCCAGGGCCAGCGCGAGGGCCGTGTCGTCGTCGAGGCGGTCGGCGGATCGTCCCAGGACGTCGCGCACGGCCCGGGCGACGAGTTGTTCGGCGTCGGGATCGGCGGCGACGAGTCTCGAGATCCGGGACCCCATCCGGGCGTCGAAATCCGCGCGCCAGGCGGCGCGTTCCCCGGGGGTCGATCGCAGGTTCTCCCGCGTTTCCGGGAAACCCTCCGCGGGAAGCGGTTCCGCCAGGAGGGATTCGAGTTCGGGGGCGAAACGGAGGATCTCGTCGACGAACGCCTCGACCAGGGCCCCCTGTTCCGACGGGAGATCCGGTCCGGCGGCGCATCTCCGGTATCGGAGGAGGGTGGTGAGGTTGATGGTGTGATGGAGCCGGGTGAAGGTGCCGATCGGCAGCACGTATCGCGCGGCTTCCATGGCCTTGCGGCGGATCGGGCGTTCGTACCGGTCGGCGTCGGCGCGACGGGCGGGAAACCGTTCGAACCAGGCCTCGGCGGCGACGGGAAAGAGCCGTTCGGCGAGTTCCCGGTAGGCGTCGTACTGGAAGCGCACGAGGGTTTCGTAGCGCCGGCGAAGGGGGGGCGGGAGGTCCGGGAGAACGCACCGGGAGGGTTCCACCTCCACGTAGCGCTGGCTGACCTGCTCGGAGTTGTAGAAGGGATGCCCGTGCAGGAACGACCAGACCGCGTGCCGGGAGACGTTTTCGACGGCGAACTGGAAATGGGCGTGCTGGAAGACGGTGAGGTGACCGGAGGCCAGGAGATCGCGGGCGAACGCGTTTCTGCGGGCGGATTTCCGTTCCCGTTCGTCTTCGGAATCCGCGGGTCCGGGGGCGATTTCCTCCGGCAGCA
Source organism: uncultured Verrucomicrobiota bacterium (assembly GCA_964395275.1). Taxonomy (GTDB): domain Bacteria; phylum Verrucomicrobiota; class CALLYA01; order CAYNBQ01; family CAYNBQ01; genus CAYNBQ01. The sequence goes on along the minus strand of CAYNBQ010000054.1, from coordinate 3,343 downwards.
CGATGCCGGCGGCGGAATAACAGGTTCGCGCGGCCGCGACCGCCTGGTCGAGCGGATCACCCGTGGCGCCGACGAGACGCACCTTGGGGGCGGGAGAGAGAAATCGGAGAGGGGGATCCGCGTGCGGGCTGGGCTGGCGCGTCGGCATGGCGACGTCTACATACCACCGGGGCCGGACGACGGCAATACGGCGGGGCGGACGACCCGCATCGGCGGCGTTCCGCCCCCCCTCGGCAGGGGCCGCAACCCCTGTTTTTTTACTGTATCCGGCACAATATTCCGTGTATGGTAAGCGTTGTGCAGAGCGTGATCGTGCTTGCGTAGAACGCGCTCAGGCGCAAGGAGGAAGGCGAGATGAGAAGAGGGAAACGACTCTTCGGGATGATCCCGGCGATCGTGCTGGCGGTGGCGATGCTGGCTCCGGCGCTCGGGATGGCCGACTCGCAGGAAGACACGGCGCTCGAGAACGCCCGTCGGTTCATGAACCGTCTGCCGGTCGTTTCCGCGATCGGAACGGTGCACTACCGGGGCGGTCTCGAAGGCGGCTGCTGGGTCTTCGTCGTGGAACGCGGGCCCCGGCGCGCGCGGGACAAGGTCTACGAGCTGCGCGGCGGCGGGGATGATCTCTACGAGGACGGCGTTCGCGCCCGGGTCTACGGTTTCGTGCGCGAGGATGTGGAATCGGTCTGCCAGGTCGGCCCCGTGCTCGTGGTCACCTACTACCGGATTCTGCGTCCGCGCCCCGCGTACGGGGTGATGCTGCTCCTCGACAAGCCGGTCTACTGGCCGAAATGGGAGCAGATCGGTCCGGGGCTCGATCCCGAGCCCGGCGAAGGGCCGATCCGCCTGGAGCCGCCGACGGTCTACGCGCTTCTTTCGGCCGTGAACCTGACGCGCCAGCCGGTGGAACTGCAGTTCAGCAGCAGCCAACGGTTCGATTTCCGCCTGCTGGATTGCCGGGGCCGGGAGATCTGGCGCTGGTCCGACGGAAAGGCGTTCCTCGAGGTGATGGGTTCGGAGAAACTCGGACCCCGCGGGCTGCGGTACCCGGTGCGGTTCAAGCTGGTCGACAAGGAAGGCCGGCCCCTGCGTCCGGGTACCTACACGCTCGAAGGCTGGATCACCCACATCCCCGAGTGCAATCTGCGCGAGGCGGATGAGACCGGCGCGGTCGGGGAACCGGTCGACGAACTGGCCGCCGCGGTGCGGTTCAAGCTGATCGAACCGCCCTTCTTCGACGCGGAAGAGTAGCCGGCGTTCGGATCCGAAGGAAACAATGCGGCCCGCGGACCGGAAACGGTCCGCGGGCCGGTTTCTTTCCTGTTTCAATGCGCCCGGACGCAGGCGGTTGCGGTCCCCCTGCGGGATCCCGGGACGCCGGATCCGGCGGCGCGAATCAGACGAAGCGGATCCGGAAATCTTTCGGGAGCCCTTCGAACCGGATCCGGCTGCGATTGAAGAGGTCGGCGACGACCTCGACCACCTCGGCATCCGAACGGGCCTCGTCGGAAACCGCCCGGACCAGATCGAACAGCGTCGGACGTTCCTTCTTCTCGGGTTCCCGGATGCTGCAGTCGGGCATCTCTCGTCACCTCCTGCATCCGGAGGGAGCATGTCGCATGCCACTCCCGCGAAGCGGAGGGCGGCGGGGGATCCGAAAATCCAACGCCCGGGGGCCCGGAACGGTCCAAGGGGGAACGGAGAGGGTTGGAAGCGGCCCGCTCTTCTGCGAAGCTGATGCGAAAGGGGACATGAGCCGATGAACGACGGAACGGGGGTTCCATCGCCCGAGGAGATCCAGCGGGAACTGCAGCGATTCCTGCAGGAACGATATGGAGACCGGGTGGTCGCGGGGGTGACCGCGCAGCACGCCGAGTCCTTCGGGGAACCGACGGGGCCGACGCCGGAGGAGGAGATCCCCGATCTTCGGTTCGATCTCCGGCCGAAGGAGGTCAAGGCCCACCTGGACCGCTACGTCATCGGCCAGGACGAGGCGAAGAAGGTGCTGTCGATCGCCATCTGCGATCATTACAACCACGTCCGCCGGGAGGCCGAGAATCCGGCCCGGGAGGATTACGTCAAGCAGAACGTGGTCCTGATCGGTCCGACGGGCGTCGGGAAGACCTACCTGATCCGCATCCTCGCCGACCTGGTCGGAGTGCCCTTCGTGAAGGGGGACGCCACGAAGTTCAGCGAGACGGGGTACGTCGGGGGCGACGTCGAGGATCTGATCCGCGAACTGGTGCACCGGGCCGACGGCAACGTCCGGCTGGGCGAGTACGGGATCGTCTACATCGACGAGATCGACAAGATCGCCGCGGCCTCGAGCGCGGTGGGCCGGGACGTGAGCGGCAAGGGGGTCCAGACGAACCTGCTGAAGCTGATGGAGGACACGGACGTTCCCCTGCGCAGTCCCACGGACGTGGCGGCCCAGCTCCAGGAGGTCATGGAGATGCAGGCCGGCGGATCGAAACGTCCCAAGACGATCAACACCCGGCACATCCTCTTCATCGTCAGCGGAAGTTTCGACGGCCTGGCGGACGTGATCGCGCGGCGGCTTCGCGGGGGAGCGATCGGTTTCGCCGGCAGTTCCGCGGCGCCCGCGGACCGGGAGGATCTGCTGTCGATGGTGCGCACGGAAGACCTGGTCCGTTACGGGTTCGAACCGGAGTTCGTCGGCCGGCTTCCGGTGCGGGTCGTCTGCCATTCCCTGGGGGTCGAGGATCTCTACCAGATTCTTCGCCATTCCGAGGGTTCGATCGTCCGGCAGTACGAAGCCGCGTTCGAGGCCTACGGGATCCGGGCGGTCTTCACGGACGACGGGCTCAGGGCGATCGCGGAGGAGGCGGCCAGGGAAGGAACGGGAGCCCGCGGGCTTCTGACGGTCTGCGAACGGACCTTCCGGGACTTCAAGTTCGAGCTCCCGTCGGCGGGCATCGAGGATTTCGTCGTGACCCGCGCCGTGGTCGAGAATCCCCGGGCGGAGCTGCAGCGCATTCTCGAGAGCGCGGAATACGTGGAGGACGTTCTGCTGAAGGAACAGATCCGGGCGTTCTGCCGGGGATTCCGGGAGCGTACGGGAATCGAGATCGAGTTCGCCCCGGAGGCGGAAGAACGGCTCATGGAACTGGCCCGGAAACGGGATACGAAGGCGAATCTGTTGTGCATGGACCTTTTCGCGGACTACGACTACGGGCTGCAACTGGTGCGGAAGAACCGCGGTTCGGACGCGGCTCCTTCCGGGGGGCCGATCGTACTGCCCCGGGAGGCGGTGGAAGATCCCGGGGGATTCCTGAGCCGGCTGATCCGGGAGTCCTACGGGGTGGACGAAGACGCCCGGTAG
>CAYNBQ010000053.1:0-26046 GCA_964395275.1 uncultured Verrucomicrobiota bacterium | reverse complement strand
CGCTCCGCGAACCCGCCGCGCGCAATTCCCGATCCATCGCGCCGGAGCCGGCCGCCGGCGGCATTGCCGGACGACCTCAGCACGGTAGAATAGCAGGTCATGGCCCGCAAGCGGAACAAGCTGCAGATCCTGTCGCCCATCTCGGCCCTGTGCGACGCCGTCGTGATCTACGGGGCGATGCTCGCCGCCTTCTGGATGCGTTTCCACTGGCGATGGATCCACAGGTTCCTGCCGGTCACCAAGGGATACCCGGGGCTGTCCCTGTACCTCTGGGCGGCGGCCGCGGCGACGATCGTTCTGCTGCTGCTCCTGCGCAACGCCGGGTTCTACCGCCGGCCGCGTCTGGTGAAGGCGCCGGTCGAGTTCCTGTCGCTGGCCCGAACGACGACGCTGGGATTCCTCGTGCTGATGGCGCTGGCCTTCTCGATCCGCAGCACGGAATTCAGCCGCGGCGTGGTCGGAATCGCCTGGGTGACCACCACCCTTGCGCTCGGGGTGGAACGGGCGGTCTTCAACGCCGTGGAACGCTGGCTCTACACGAGGCATCACGGGGGGATCCGGGTGCTCTTCGTCGGCGGAAACGCCGCGGCCGCCCGGATCGCGGACGGCATCCGGCGCGAGCCGCGGATGGGCTACCGGGTCGTCGGCTGGATCCGCACCCGCGACGACGAAAGCCTGGACGAGTGGCCCTGCCTGGGGACGATCGACGACCTGGAGGAGGTGATCGAACGGGACCGCGTCCACGAGGTGATCCTGGCGGCGCCGGGACTGTCGCACGACCGGATCACGGACCTGATGGGCCAGTGCGAACGTTCCCTGGCGGCCTTCAAGATGGTCCCGGATCTCTTCGAGGTGCTGGCCGCGAGGCTGGAACTGACCAGCATCAACGGCATTCCCGTCCTCGGGGCCCGGGAGTTTCCGCTCGACCGGCTGTGGAACCGGACGGTCAAACGGACCTTCGACATCCTCGGAGCCGCGGCGGGCCTGGTGATCACAGCGCCTTTCGTGCTGCTGGCGGCCCTGTGCGTTCGGCTCGATTCGAAGGGACCGGCCCTCTACCGGCAACGACGCCTGGGGGAAAACGGGAGGGAATTCACCCTCTACAAGCTGCGGACGATGGTGGTCGACGCCGAACCCGACGGCCGGCCGGGCTGGACCGTGCAGGACGATCCGCGGTGCACCCGCGTCGGCCGGATCCTGCGCCGTACGAACATCGACGAGCTTCCGCAACTCTGGAACGTCCTGATCGGACAGATGAGCCTCGTCGGCCCGCGCCCCGAACGCCCCCATTACGTCGACGAATTCAAGCGCGGGTACGAGCGGTACATGACCCGCCACGCGATCCGTCCCGGGATGACGGGATGGGCGCAGGTGAACGGCCTCCGCGGAGACACCTCCATTGCGGAACGCCTGAAATACGACCTCTATTACCTCGAACACTGGTCGCTGTCCTTCGACATCAAGATCCTCTTCCTGACCCTCTTCAGCCTCCGCGAACCGCGACAAAGGGGAAAGCCCGACCGGGCGCGGCAGGCCGGTTGACACTGCAGGAACGCGTCAATATGATGGGGCGCGCGAGGTCGCCGGTGATCTTCCAAAGGGGTCGAACCGGCTCAGATACACGGAGAGAAGCATGAACAAGGCGCTCAACGCTATCGCCGTCATCGTCTTCCTGCTCGCCGTCGTCTCCCTGGCCCTCGGATACATGCTGTGGGACAAGCGGGAAGAGCTGAAGGGCCGGGCCGACCAGCTCGCCCGGGCCGTCGCGCGGGCGGCGCAGGTGCAGGGAATCGACAATGTGCGCGGCGATCTCGACGAGATCGATTACGCCGAGCTGGAAACTCAGATCAACAACTTCACCGCCGGCATCCAGTCGGTGAAGGCCCGGCTCGACGAAACCACGGCGGCCCTGAAATCGACCCGCGAAGAACTCGACATCACGCGCGGGACCCTCGAGAAGGAACGCGAGAAACTGGCCCAGGCCAATCTCCGCATCGACGAACAGAACAAGAAGATCGCCTCGCTCCAGAAGGAGATCGAGGACCGGGACCTGGAGATCGCCGCGATCCGCGACGAGAACACGGACCTGACGATCAAGGCCTCCGAGGTCGAGGGACTTCGCAGCCAGGTCAAGGCCCTGCAGCAGGAGAACCGGCTGCTGACCGAAGACCGCGACCGGCTTCAGAAACTCGTCGAACGCGCCGGCGGCCAGGGCGACACGACCGCGGAAAGCTCGCCCGGCGTCGTCGGCAGGGTCCTGGCGGTGAATCCCAGGTTCGAATACGTCGTGGTGAGCCTCGGACGCAGGGACAACCTGATGCCCACCGCGCCCCTGCTCGTTTACCGGGACGACAAGCTGATCGCCAAACTCAAGGCGACCAACCGCATCGAGGAAGACATGGCCGTGGCCAACGTGGAACCCGGCTGGGTCCTCGGAGACATCCGGGAGGGCGATCATGTCCTCTATTAGGAGAGACGCCTCCGGACAGGGGATGATCCAGGCGTTGTTGGCCCTGTCCCTCCTCTGTTTCGTCGCCCTGATCGTCCTGCAGGTGATGGAAGCCCGGCACTACGGTCTGCTTCCGTGGCTGCCCTTCTGAGCAACCGACGATGAAACGCGTTTTCTGGATCGGCATCGCCGCCCTGTCCCTGGCGATCCTGTCGGCCGGATGCCGGACGCCGGATCACCCGTCCGAGATGCCCTGGAACACTCCCGCCTCCTGGGAGGCCGAAGGGCCGATCATGCCGATGTGACCCGCCGGCGCAACCGGGATTCCAGGCGGGTCCAGCGGCGGCGCCCCCGAACGTTCCTCACGGCCATCGAGATCGCCTCGGGCTGGCCCACCAGCACCACCATCGAGCGGCCCCGCGTGATCGCCGTGTACAGGAGATTGCGGTCGAGCAACACCGCATGCTGCCTCACCACCACCGACACCACCGCCGGATACTCGCTTCCCTGGGACTTGTGCACCGTCACCGCGTACGCCGGCGAGATCTCGTCGAGATCCAGGGCGTCGTACTCGACCGGGCGCCCGTCGAACTCGACCACGACGCGACTGCGCACCGTGTCGATCGACCGCACCCAGCCGATGTCCCCGTTGAAGACCTCCCGTTCGTAGTCGTTGATCCGCTGCATGACGCGGTCGCCGACGCGCAACAGCCGTCCCCCGCGTTCCACCGCCGCGCCCCGGGGATTGAGGCTCTCCTGCAGCTCGCGGTTCAGCCGGTCGACCCCCGCGGGGCCGCGGATCATCGGCGCCAGCACCTGGATGTCCCGCACCGGATCCAGGCCGAATCGCGCGGGCAGACGGTGAACGACGATCTCCTTGACCTTCGGAACGACCTCCTCGGGATCCGTCACCGGGACGAAGTAGAATTCCCCCCGGCGGTTGTCCAGCTCGGGCATCTCGCCCCGGTTCACCCGGTGGGCGTTCTCGACGATCGCGCTGCCCCGCCGCTGTCGGAAGACCGTCCGCAGACGCGTGACGGGCAGGACGCGCGATCGGATCAGGTCCCGGAGCACGTCGCCGGGGCCGACCGACGGAAGCTGGTCGGCGTCCCCCACCAGCAACAGCCAGCAGGGCGAGGGCAGCGCCCCGAGGAGATCCGCCATCAGCCGAACGTCGATCATGGAACTCTCGTCGACGATCAGCGCCTGGATCGAAAGAGGCCGGCCGGGCCCGTAGGTGAAGGCGTGAACCTCGGGATCGTATTTCAGCAGACGATGGATCGTCGCGGCCCGGTGGCCGGCCGAATCGGCCAGGCGCCGCGCCGCGCGGCCGGTCGGCGCCGCGAGCGCCAGGCGCACCTTCTTGGCCTGCAGGATATCGACGAGACAGCGGACGATGGTGGTCTTGCCCACCCCCGGGCCGCCCGTGAGAATGCTCACCGGATGCCGCAGGGCGCGGGCCAGGGCCTCCTTCTGTTCCTCCGCCAGGGCCAGTTCCTCGCGCCGTTCCGCCCAGGCCACCGCGGCGTCGATCCGGATCGGCGGCAGGGCCCCGCCCCGTCGCAGCCGGGCGATGTGATTCGCCACGGCCTCTTCCGCCTCGAAAAGCCCCGGGAGGAAGATCCAGCGGCCTTCCTCCTCTTCGCGCACGAGATCCCGATCGGCGACCGCGGCGTCGATCGCCGCGCCCACCCGTTCCTCGTCCACCTCCAGGAGGCGCGCCGCCGATTCCACGAGCCGCTCCTCCGCCAGGCAACAATGCCCCTCCTCCGAAGCGCTCTGCAGGACGTGACGCACGCCGGCCCGAATCCGCGAGGGATCCTCGGGCTCGATTCCCAGGGACCGCGCCAGGCGGTCCGAGGTGAGGAATCCGATCCCGTGGATCTCCGAAATCAGCCGGTAGGGATCCCTGCGCACGATCTCCTCGGCGGCGGGCCCGTACATCCGGAAGATGCGGACCGCGTGGGACTGGCCGAGTCCGTGTCCCTGCAGAAAGACCATCAGGTTCCGGATGGAGCGCTGGCGTTCCCACGCCTCCCGGATCTGGCGGATCCGCTTCGGTCCGATGCCGTCGACCTCGCCCAGCCGGGCCGAGAAACGGTCGATGACGTCCAGGGTCTCCTCGCCGAAATGGTCCACCAGCCGTTCGGCCAGTTTCGGGCCGATGCCCGGAACCATCCCCGAACCGAGATACCGCCGGATCCCCAGCAGCGTCGTCGGCAGCACGGTCTCGAAGTCCGACACCTCGAACTGCCGGCCGTGCACCGGGTGGTTCTTCCACCGTCCCCGGACCCGGACCGTCGTCCCGGGATTGACCTCCGGCATGCGCCCCACGATGATCGCGCCCGGTGCGCCCGGCTCCTCGGAAACCAGGCGGGCCACGGTGTAGCCGTTCTCGGGATTGACGTAGAGGGTGCGCTCGATCACCCCCCGCAACGTCGTTCCGTTCTCCGCTGCATCGGACATGGGCGCAAGGCTATCACGACAACCCGGACCCGCGAAATCCGAGGGCGCGCCGGGGGAGAAGGAAGGCGATGAAACCGATCAGGACGGCGATCACCATCTACAGTCTCCATCCCTACCTGCGCGACGGGCGCATGACGGTGCGATCCTTCATCGAATACGCCGCGCGGATCGGGGCCCGCGGCGTCGATCTCGGCTACTTCTGGCAGGACGAGGAGAAGGAATCCGAAGAGGCCCTCCGTGTCCTGAACGACCACGGCCTGGTTCTCAGCGGCTACATCGTCGGCAACAACTTCGCCCTGGCCGGCGATCCCGAGATGCGGCGGGCCGAGATGGACAAGACGAAGCGCGCCGCCGAAGCGGCGGCCCGGATGGGGGCGCCCAACCTCCGCGTCTTCGCCGGCGCCCGGGAAGGACTCACATGGGAAGAGGGCCGCGAACGGATCGCGGAATGTTTCCGCGAACTGACCGAGTTCGCCTCTCCCGTGGGCGTACGGATCGCCCTGGAAGATCACCACGGCCTGGCCGCTTCGGCGGATCACCTCCTCTGGTACCGCGAACGGGTCGATCACCCCGATTTCGGGTTCAACGTCGACATCGGAAACTTCGTCTTCGGCGGGGACGACTGCGTGGAGGCCTGCCGACGGACCGCCCCCTGGGCGATCCATACGCACGTCAAGGACTTCATCCTCGAAGAGGGAAAGCCTCCCAGGGCCTGCGCGGTCGGCGAAGGGGACATCGACGCGGAAGCCTGCATCCGGGCGCTGATCGACTCGGGATACGACGGCTACTACTCGATCGAGTTCGAAGGCGCCGAGGACGCGAAGGTCGGCGTGGAAAAGAGCCTTCGATTCCTGGACGAGGTCCTCCGGCGCGCCGGGGACGCGGCGGAAGGCTGATCCCGATCACCCGCCGGGCCGGCGCGGAGGCGGACCTTCGACGAGGGCCTCCCGGAAACGATCGAGCCTGCGCTCGTAGATCCCGCGAGGGGTCTCGTCGTACCGGCGGCAGAGGGCGGCCGCGATCCCGACGACCTCCCCCATCATGCCGCAGGTGCGCATCACGCGGACCGTGCCGAGGGCTTCGTGCGTGACGCTGATGTCGCGGCCCGCCATGAAGAGGTTCTGGACGTCCCTGCTGTACAGGCAGCGATACGGCGCCCACCACGGTCCGTCGATCTTCTCGATGTCGGCGTGGGAAATGAACTCGCGTCCCTCGAATCCGCTGCGGTACTCGTCGGCCGGCCGGTGGAGGTCGAGCCCCCAGGTGCACGGGAAACACGCGTCGGGAAAGCTTCGCCCCGAACGCACGTCGCGGCGGCTCGCCACGAGATCCCCGATCAGCCGGCGCGACTCCCTCTTGCCGGCCGTATGGGCGGCCCAGCGCAGGGCGTGCGTCGGATAGAGGCCGTCCACGTTCTTCAGGGCGTCCCAGGCCCCGTACATCGCGAGGAAATTCCAGTCGCGGACGGCCTCGGCCTCGACGATCGGGTCCCACGAAAACCCGCTCTCCCAGAACCACTGCCCCAGGCTGTCCAGCCCCGGCCGGGACCATTGCCCGGTCCACCGTCCCCTTCCGGGGAAGGGACGGTCCGCAAGATCCAGCGCCCACGGGCACCGCGGAAAGGGGGAATCCCGGCCCGTCTCCGCCACGTGCCAGAGATTGCTCGGTCCCATGTGGCCGACCCGCGTCATCTCGAAGGCGGCGCCGGCCGCCGCCCCCAGGTCTCCGTCCCCGGTGCAATCCGCAAAGAATCGTCCGTCAAGACGGATCCGACGACCCGTTCGGACGTGTTCGGCCAGGACGGCCGTCAGGCGCCCGCCGCCGACCTCGCAGCCGACAAGCCGGTGCTCGAGGAGCAGGGCCAGGTTCTCCTCCTCCCGCAGGAGGGCCAGGCGCCGGTCGTCTTCGTAGATCTCCGCGCGGTTGGCCGGTCCCGCATGCGCGCGTTCCCGGGGTTCCAGCTCGCGCACCAGGCTTCCGATCCGCGGATACGGATCGAATCCGATTTCCCCGCCGAGCCAGACGCGGATCTCGGAACTGTTGTTTCCGCCGACCACCGGGCGATCCTGGATCAACGCCGTCTTCAGCCCGGAGCGCGCCGCGCAGAGGGCGGCGCACATCCCGGCGATTCCCCCGCCGACCACGATGAAATCGAACGAACCGCCCTCCTCCGGTTCCTCCGGCATCCCCCGGGCGCTCCGGCGGAACCGCGCCAGGTCTTTCGGATCATCCGGCGGCACGAAATCGAGATCCTCGGAGAAGAGAAGCGCGTCGCAGCGCCCCTCGAAACCCGTCAGGTCCCGCAACGCCACCCGCCTCGGGCCCGCGCCCGCGGTCACGACGCCTCCGTCGCGCCAGTGCCATCGCGCCCCCTCGTCGCCGAAGGTCCGCGGCGCGGGTTCCCCGTCGACGAGCACCCGAAACCGTCCCGGCCCGCCCGGGCCGTTCCACCGGGCCGTCCAGTCCAGCGTCCGGACCCAGAGCCGGTACGGCCCCGCCCTCGCGAATGAGACGACGGTGGACGCGTCCCGCACCGGACGGCCCAGGCCGTGAGCCAGCAGGTACGGCGACCCCGTGACCCCGGCGAACTGCGTGTCCAGCACCCAGCCGCCGTAATCCTCGAAGGCCTCCGCCTCGAGGAACAGGAGACCGTCCCCCTTCGGTCGGGTCTTTCCCCGCCGGGTTCCTGCGCTCGAAACCTCTTCCACCTTCACGGCCGCAGTTGGAGCCGGTAGAAACGGCGGTCGGTCCCCGCGGGAATCTCGTCCAGGAACCGGTTCACGCTCACGGGAACCGTGTTCGTGTAGAGATCGGTCCAGCCCGTCGGGTTGTCCAGGAGATCCGCCGACTGGAGCACGTACGTCCCGCAGCCGACGACGTCCCGCCACCGAATGACCACGGCGTCGTCCGTCCATCGGCCGATGCGCATGTCGAACGGCACCGGATCCCCGATTCCGGGCAACTGGTCGGTCGTCAACTCGAAGGCGAGGTTGACCGGGTTCCCCTCGTAGGGATGCCCGCCGTACCAGATCCGCTCGGTCCAGGGAAGCCCGGGGGAGGCGGCGACGGCCGCATCGTTCCAGTTGAAGAGCAGCGGGGTGGAATGCCATCCCCACGGCCGGGATTCACCCTGCTGCATCTGGTCGCGATCGAAGACCGCCACGATTTCCAGCCAGTAGATTTCGTCCCTCTTCTCGGGCCAGAACGTTTCCAGATCGCAGTAGTACTGGAAGACGTGTTCCCAGTAGAGATCCCCGATCCAGGCCTGCGGGGCGCTCCCGTAGTAGGTCTCGTTCGCCTCCCCGATGGGGCAGAAGACCTCGGTGATCTTCTCCCCGGGATGGCTCCACGGGATCTCCGGATCCACCCCCGCCGGGACGTCCGTGTACCAGCCGATCCGGAATCCGATCGGGCCGACCGGAGGCGGATCGACCGGATCCGGCGTCTCGTTGCGCCAGTCGAGGTAGGATCCCCACCAGTGGATGTCGGTGATCCTGCGGCCGTCGGAGATGAAATCGTCGGCCATGACCGTCTGCGCCGGTTCTCCGGCGTAGCCCCAGCTCGCGAAATCCTGTCCGGAACGCATGTCCGGCGGACGGCTCCATTTCTCGCAGCGTCGCGGGCAGATGTCCGTCCAGAGACGGAAGGCCAGGTTCACCGAGCGATCGCCCGTGGGATGATCCGGCACCAGGTCCCGGTAGTGGAGATCCTCCCAGAATGTTCCCTGGTCGAACGTGAGGGCCGCGTCGTCGTTGAAGTTCATCCAGACCGGGGTGGTCGCCCAGCCCCAGGGAAGGAATTCCTCCAGATCCGGACTCCTCGGCGGGAAGAAGGCCCTCACCGAGAGCCAGTAGATCCGACCCGCCTTCTCCCGCCAGGGTTCGGCCCCCAGATCCGCCGTGTAGGAGTACTTGTGTTCGTAGCGGTCCTTCAGCGGATCGAAGACCGTTCCCGCATAGGATTCGGCGACCTCCTCCAGGGAGAACGTCCTGACGTCAAGAAGTTCTCCTGGATGACTCCAGGGCATCTCCGGATCGGATCCCGCGGGTACGTCGGTCCACCAGCGCAGTTCGAAGGCCGCCGGAGAAACCGGGGGCAGTTGGCCGCGCGGATCCGGCTCCTGGATCATCCACCCCGGGTAGGAACCGAACCACTGGATCCGCCGGATCGGCCGGCCGTCGGAAACGAAGTCGTCGGCCGCCATGGGGAACGGCCCCAGCGCGAGCTGCTCGGCCCACGACTCGACGTCGATCCCGTATACCAGGTCCAGGGGGCGTTCCCATTTCATGCAGAAGGGGTCCGGACAGTCCCACGTCGTCAGGCCGAAGGCCATGTCGACGGAACGGCCCGTGTACGGATGGGTTTCCGGATAGAACGGGGTGGGATAGATCAGTTCCAGATCCCACACGGCCCCTTCCGAGAAGGAGAGGACCGCGTCGTCGTTCCATCCGAACGCCGGCTGCGTCGTCTTCCATCCCCAGGCGCGGAACTCCGGATCCTGGATCGCCCCCGGCGGGAAGATCGCCCGGATCCCGAGCCAGTAGGTCTCGCCGCTCTGCTCCATCCACGGTTCCGGTCTCAGGTCCGCCCGGTAGACGTATTCGTGTTCGTAGATCTCCATGCCCGGACGCAGCCAGGAGTTCGTCACGGTGCCGAAATACGTCTCGCCCACCTCCTCGATGGGGAAGAAACCCTGCGCGATCAGCTCTCCGGGATGGCTGTAGGGAAACTCCGGATCGATTCCCGCCGGTATGTCCGCGTACCAGTTGAGCATGAACCCCATCGGCCGGACGGGGGGAAGTTCCCGCGGATCGAAGGGCGTCTGTTCCTGCCAGTTCTCGTAGCTTCCCCACCAGTGGATATCCGTGATCGGGCGGCCGTCCGAGATGAAATCGTCGGCGATGAACGGCGTCGGTTCGCTCATCAGGTCCTCGACCCGGTACGACCAGAGGTTGACGCCGCGGATCATGTCCGGCGGCTGCCGCCACTTGTAGCACTCCTGTCCGGGTTCGGGATCAAGCACCTCGAACGGTCCCGCGGCGTTCACGCTTACCGCGTCGATGTCCCGGGAATCCCCGTACAATGCCAGGAACAGCTCGTACCTGCCGTCCAGGGCGGAGAAGTAGAGATCGCCCGGGGCCAGCCCGCCGGGATCGTTCTCGTCGACCGAGAAGAGAACCCCGATCTGCCCCGGGTACGGCCCCCCTTCGAACCGCACCATCGCCAGCGCGTCGATATCGCTTCGAGCATCGAGTCCGAGCATCGCCGGATCGGCGAAGACCTCGGGCGGCGCCCCGATTCCGCCGCGGAAAATGACGCCGGGCAGCCCCAATCCCCCGTCCGCCGGGGGCGCGTCGCACGAAAACAGCACCGGCATCCCGGTCGGTTCGCCCGTCTCCCGGGCGTCGAGGGCGTCGAGATCGTCGTCGGCCGGCGTCTCCCCGGGATTCGTTCCCAGGCCCAGATTCCGTTCCGTCGCCGTCGTCCGGAGCACCGCATTCATCCCGAAGCCGAAGACGTCGGTCAGATCGACGAAATAGATTTCCAGCGGCCGGTCCGGCGGACCGGCGCCCGGACCCGGATCCGCGTCGTCGAAGGAGATCAGCAGGCCGGGAAACGCACCGTCGGCCGGCTGGTAGGGATCATCCGGTTCCTCGAACCCCAGGGCGTCCAGATCGAACCCCAACGGATCCGGCACCATCAGGTCGATCATCCCGGCCCCGTCCCCGTCGTCGATCACCACGGTCCCCCAGGTATCCCAGGCGTCCCCCGGATCGAGCGGCATCTCGCGCGGAGGCTCGTCCACCGAGAAGGCCCCCCGGGAGATTCCCGGAAGAACGAGCAGAATGACGGCGATCCCGACCCCCGGGAGAAACGAAAGGCGAAAAGGTCTCATGACTCCCCCCTCCGGCGGCGCGGCCGGGACCGGGCATTCGATGACGACCGTCGATCCGCCACCAGTCCTTTTACCCCGCGGCGGCGGCCCGTGTCAAGAACGGCTTTACGGTTGCCGCCGTCTCTCCGCGCGGGGGTCGCCGGACCCGTCGAGAAGCCGCCGGAAGTCCTCCGGACCGAGCGCGTCCATCCGGTCCACGACACGTTCGGCCGCGGACAACGCGTGGCGGGGACGGGTCGTGGAGACGGCGATGCAGCGCATCCCGGCGCGATGGGCCGCCTCGATGCCGGGCACGGCGTCTTCCACGACAATGCAGCGCGATGGATCCGCCCCCAGCCGACGGCCCGCCTCGAGGAAAACGGCCGGATCCGGTTTCCCTTCGGCCACGTCGTCCTTGCAGACGGTCGCCGAAAACAGGTCGCGCCAGCCGAAACGATCGAGGATCATCTCGACGTTTTCGCGGGGCCCCGAGGAACCGATCGCCAGGCGGAACCCCGCGCGAACGAGCCGCCGGAGCAGCGGATCCACGCCGGGCAGCGGCTCCAGCTCCGCTGCGGCCAGATCCCGGTAGAGGCGCTCCTTGCGATCGCCCAGTTCCCGGATCCGCTCCGAATCCAGGTCGTCCCCGAGCCACCGCCGCAGGATGGTCGGGTTCGCCTGTCCGAAGGTCTGTACGAAGAGTTCCTCGGGAAAGGGAACGCCGATTTCCTCCCCGAGCCTGCGAAACGCCCGGTGATGATACTCGCGCGAGTCGACGAGAACGCCGTCCATGTCGAAGATGATGCCTGCGTTGTTCATGCGATCTCCCCGCCCCGGAAAACCGGGCGCCGCAATCCCTGCGCGCCCGGACGGATGGCGAAACGCCGAACACTAGACCACGCAGGCCGCCCGCTCAAGAGATGCCGGTTGACCCTTCGGCCGGCCCGGCGTTATGTTCGGAAGGGCAGTCTGAAGTGCCCGGGGGTGATCCGAGCTATGAAGAATCGCTATCGTTCGCGGCGCAAACGGAACGGGTTCACTCTCATCGAGCTTCTGGTGGTCATCGCGATCATCGCCATCCTGGCGGCCATGTTGCTGCCGTCGCTGGCGAAGGCGCGCGAGAAGGCGCTCCAGGCCACGTGCCTGAGCAAGCTCAAGAACCTCCATCTGGCGACGATGATGTACCACGACGACTTCGGGCAGTTCCCGCTGAACTGGTATTCCGGCGTCGGGGGGACGAAGAACATCTGGTACGCGCAGATCAACCCCTATATCGCGAAAACCTCCTCGGAATGGACCGGGTCGGACGTCTACTGGTGCCCGGCCGACGAAAACCGCGGCAACGCCTATTTCACGAACATCGCGCTGAGCTACGGCATGAACGCGGAAATCAACTCCTCGGGCGGCAGCGCCCAGGACAATCCCGATCTGCGCGAGGGGCTCCAGAGCATCGAGGACCATTCCAACACCGTCCTCTTCGGAGACTCCACCGGTCAGAGCTCGGGAATCACGGTCATCGGCCAGGACGCCAGCGGGGTCGTGGCGTACCGGCACGGCGGTTCAAGCGAGAAGAAGACGCACCCGAGGAATCCGCCGCCGAGGCCCCTGGACGGGATGGCCGACATGATCATGGTCGACGGTCATACGCAGGCCTTCCGCAAGGGACAGTTGAAACACGAACATTTCACCTTCGAACGCGACCTGGATTGACCGCGTTCCGCGGACGCCTTCCCGGGATTCGCCCTCCCGGAGGTGCATCCGGACGAAGGCGGCGGCGCGGCCCGCGGGGCGATCGTCCCGGGCCTTCACCCTGATCGAACTGCTCGTGGTGATCGCCATCATCGCGATCCTGGCCGCCATGCTTCTTCCCGCCCTCGCCGGAGCCCGCGAGAAGGCGCTGCAGACATCCTGCCTGAACCGCCTGCGCAACCTCCACCTGGCCACGATGATCTATCACGACGACTTCGGCCAGTTCCCCCTCGGCTGGTACGAGGGCGTGGGCGGCACCTTCAATATCTGGTACAGCCAGCTCAATCCCTACATCGCCCGGCCTTCGGACCGCTGGGCGGGGTCGGACGTCTACTGGTGCCCGGCCGACGAAAGCCGGGGCGCCGCCTACTACGCGAACGCGCCGCGAAGCTACGCGTGGAACCACTGGATCAATACCGGGGAACTCCTTCCCGGCCGGGATCCCCGCGAATTGCGCATGGGACTTCGCGATCTCGAGGATCCGAACGGAACCATTCTCTTCGCGGATACGACCGGGGCGGACTCGAACCTCCGGATCCGGGAAATCTCGTGGCGGCACGGCGGGGCGAGCGAGAAGAAGATCCACCCCCGCAATCCGCCGCCCCGTCCGACCGACGGAAACGCCGATTGCGTCTTTGCGGACGGCCACACGGACGCCTTCCGCCTCGGGGGCATCACGGAATCGATGCTGACCCCGCGGCGCGATTGATCCGCCGGGATCTCCTGTCCTCCGGCGCGGCGAAACCGCCCGGCGGCTCCGCAGAGAAAGATCAGCCGGCCTTCCCGCCGGAAAACCCCTGCACGGCGGCCGGTCCCGCCACCGCGGCCCCCGACCGGACGCCCTCGCGGTCGTCGACCAGGATCGCGTCGCTGACCACCCACGTGGACGCCATCCGGTCCCCGATCCTCTGCCCTTCCGGCGATCGCCACCAGGCGACGACGCCGACCGCATATCCGAGGAAGAAGGCGTCCGCGATTCTCCCGATGTTCCGGACGAAGGCCGAGGGCCAGTCCGGGTGATAGCCGTCCCTGCCCGCCACCCGGATGTGAACGAGACGTTTGCCGATCGTCTGGCCCCACGACGCCTCCAGGGCCACGAAATACGCCAGGACAAAGGCCCCGAAGGCCGCCAGTTGCGTCGCGTCCGCGATCCGGAAGACCCGTTCGCCGAAGAAGACCCCCGGGAGACACGCCGTGCCCACCAGCAGGAGCGCATCGATCAGTTGCGCCACGAAACGCTGAAACAACGTGGCGCACCGGTAGCGTCTTCCCCCCAGTTCGACGTCCCGGCTGCCGCGCCGTTCCGCGGCGTCCGACACGAACCCGATCAACAGGGTCGCCGAGCCGGCGATCCCCAGGATCCACAACCAGATCGGACGACCGTTCACTTCGATTTCCTCGCGACTTCGTCCAGTCCTTCGTCGAACTCGAGGATCCGGCGATCCCAGAAGAACCGGTCCGCATCCCGCACGGCGGGACCCCGTCGAACGCGCCGGGGATCGGCGCAGTACCGGTCGAGACGTCCCGCCAGCTCGCGGTCCGAATCATAGAGGAAGAGACCGTGTTGATCCACGGGGATCAACTCGGGATAGGAGAGGCGCCTCGGCAGCAGGGGGAAGCATCCCGCCGCGATCGCCTCCAGGACCGCCAGGCCGAAGAACTCGTGAATCGCCGTGGAGACCACAAGGTCGCATCCGGCCAGCCGCCGGGCGTACTCGACCGGATCCGGTTCGTAGCCCCAGTGCGCGATGCGGTCCCGGAAGCGAAGGCGGGCCGCTTCGAAGGCCTCGGGAACCTCGCGGAACGATTCCCCCAGTACCACCAGTTCGAAATCCCGGCCGCGTCGCGCGACCTCGTCCAGAACGGCGAAGAACCGTTCCGGGGCCTTGTCGAATTCCCACCGGTGGTTCCAGAGGATGCGCAGAGGCCGGGTCTCGTCGGCGTCGCCGCCCGCGGGCCGCTTCTCCCGGCGTTCGATGCCGGGGCGGACCACCCGGCTCTTCGCCCGAATCTCCTCGATTTCGGAATCGAACCTCCCGTCGGGCATGCGCCGGAGGAATCGAGGCAACGCCTCCAGAAAACTCTCCCGATGGAAGGCCGAGTTGAACCAGACCTCGTCCGCCGCCAGCGCGGAAGCGAAATTCGTCCAGCCGAAATGGTAATCCCGGTCGCTCTCCGCCCGGACCGGGTAGGTGATCTGGTTCTCGTGAAAATAGAGAACGACCGGGAGATCCGACCGCGAAAGCCCCCGCCACGCGGCCACGTCGAGGAAATCCGAGGCGAAGATCACGTCGGGACTCCCGCCCGGCTCCCCCGCCGCCCGCAGGGCCACGGCGCCCTGGCGCATGCGCCATTTCCACTTGCGCGCCGGCAGCCCGGCGATCTCCCAATCGTGTCTCGAATGCCGGCGCAATCCTTCGAGAAACGACCGGTGGCTCCCGCCCAGGTAGGGTTCGACGGCAAGGATTCTCATGACATCTCCCGCGCGACGCTCTCCAAGAATGCCGTCCCAGGCCCCGCTACGGCGAAGATCCATCTCCGGAACCCCTGCACGACTTCCGCTTTCCCCGAGCCGGAACAACTCCACCGCCTGCCCCCCGCGGGTCGGGGAGTCGCGCAAAGGGAGCCGGGACGAACGGCGACCGGACGGGGATCCGGGAGGCGTTCGGTCAACGGATGTGCTCGGCGCTCCGTTCGACGTACATCGTTTCCCGGTCGAGACATCCGCGGGCTTCCAGATCGGCGATCCGTTCCAGCGTCGACGCGTACAGTTCGTCGAAGCGCCGGCGGTTTTCCGCATAGACCCGCCGCTGCCGCGTGGCGTACCACCACGCCCAGAGGATGGACAGGGCGAACGCGCCGTAGATCTCGAGCTGCCATTCCTTCCAGCCGAGAAGAACGATGAAATACTGGACGGAGAAGATCACGAAGAACTCCACCGTGAAGAGCATCACCAGCACCGGGCTCTTCTCGAAATCCAGGGTGTATTTCTCCAGCCGTCCGAGTTCCCGGAGGGCCTCGTTCACCCGGCGCCCGAGATCCCTGCATTCCCCGGGCAAGGCGTCGATCTCGATCGGTTTCAGGTGGATGTTGCTGATGTTGCACTCGAGATTCGTTTCCCGGTATTCGGCGACGAGATCCGGGGACCGTCGCAGTTCCTCGAGGATTTCCTCTTCGGAAGGGTTCTTCCTGCCGATCCGATCCTCGATCTCCTGGAGGATGCGCAGGTAGAGCCCGACGTGCTTGATCTCCGAAGCGACTCTGCGAAGAAGGATCACGGATCACCCCCGGAAAGACCGCCGGCGGGGCCGCCGGCCCGTCCGGCGCGACATCCGGCCGGTACCCGACTGGGCTCAGGCGGGCTCGACCGCCTCGATCCCGTAGCTCGCGGCCTTGTTCTTCGAGGGCAGGAAGATCGCAACCAGCCCCTTCAGCCCCACCGATAGGACGATGTTGATCAGGAAGAGGAACCACGCCAGGAAGAGCATGGCGCCGCAGATTCCCGCGAGGATCATCCATCCGTTGTATTCGCCGCCGGTGTAGAAATGCCGGCGCAGCATCCCGTCGAGCCCCGCCATGCCCATGAAGGCGCCCATGCCGATGCCGCCGATGAGCTGCAGCCAGAAATGGGTGTTCGCCAGCTTGAGCGAGAAGAGCCGGGTGTTGTTCGTCACCAGCGGCCAGAGCACAAACACCACGCTGTAAAGCGTCATGTACAACCCCACGACGATGGCGATGTGCACGTGGGCGCCGATGATCCACTGCGTGTTGTGCAGGATCCGGTTCATCCCGATGTCGGCCTGGATGATCCCGGCCGGCACCGCCAGTCCGAACCCGAGCAGGCCGCCCAGAAGGTATTTCAACTCCAGGCTCATCTTCAGCGGGCGCGCCTGCCACAACGTCGCCAGCGTGATGAAGAGCGCCAACCCCTGGGTGAAGAGTTCGAAGGCCGTGACCATCTCCCCGGAGATGAGCTTCATCATCTCCGGCTGGCCCTGGTCCGCCAGCAGATGGTGCGACCAGACCATCCACGACACGAACAGTTCCAGCATCAGGGCGGCCCGGGCGACGTTCTCCATGAAGAGCTTCCTGCCGGTGATGATCGTGGCCAGCAGATACCAGGCCCCGGCCACGTAGATCAGCACCAGGCCGTCGGCGACCAGGTCGAGGCCCCACCAGAAATAATTCTTGTACAGAAGCGAATCCACCGCGGCGACGTTCAGATGAACCCCGAACAACTGCGGCACGAGGAAGACCAGCACGAGCACCCCCGCGCCGATGATGACCAGGGCGTCGAGAAAGGTGTCGACACTGCCCCGGAAGATGGCGACCACCGGAAGCGACAACGGGGGATCCTTCGAATACGGCTCCTTGCCCCGCAGGCGGTGGACGAGGTTCAGGAACCCGTCGATGCCGAATCCGGAGATCAGCAGTTCCTTGAACGTCTTGTCCTTGTGCACGCCCGTGCGGGCGAAGATCGTCGCGTAGATGTTGTAGATGAACCCCAGCGTTCCGATCATCAGGATCGCGATGCCGAGGATGAAGAGGATCCCGCCGAAGAGGCTGAACTGGGAGGTGTCGGCCGGAAGCGGCCAGTACAGCGTGTAGAGGGGAGCGTAATGCGTGATGAACGCGGCGACCCACGAACAGGCCGTGCCGACCGTGATCAGGATCCAGACGGCGTTGCCCAGCTTGACGCTGTAGAGGGGCTTCTTCGTCAGGTACGGGACCAGGAACATGAACGCGGCGAAGACGAGCTGGTAGGTCGATCCGAAGATCCCCACGATCGGGTGGACGGTCATGATCGCGAAGAAATGCCCGGCCTGACCCGAAATCGGGGGGACGGACGGCTGGATCTCGGCCGCGCGCATGAGCATGCCTTCCAGGGCCGTCAGGCCGTAGAAGAGAAAGCTCATCACGACCGCGCGCAGGGTCAGTTTCTGCAGCGCATTCAGGGAATCCGGATCGAAATCGGTGCCGTGAACGATGGTCTTCGCCAGGCTCATGACGCAGGTCCTTCCTCGCGTTCGAGAACCACGACGGCCTGTGGAACCTTCATGATGTCCCTCCCCTGCTCGTCATACTGGGCCGGCCCGGAATACTCCGTGGACATGAGATCCAGAACGCCCGGCCGATGGAACCTCCACAACAGGTCGTTGCGGGAGCCCGGGTTGACCTGCATCTGGGTGACCATCGTCCCGTCCTCCCGGAAGAGGCCGAACCCGTAGATCAGATCCTCGCTGGTCACGTCGAACAGAACCCGTTCCCCCACCCGCACCACCATCTTCTCCTCGGGAAGGATGAACCGGTGATCCTTCACGGTGATCTCGAACACCTTGTCCGGCCGGATGTTGTGCCGGTTGATGTCTTCGACCACCCACGGGATCGTGTTGTAGGTCAGGATGTGATGCCCGACACCCGCAACGACGAGAAAGGCGATGTACCCGTAGAAGGGGATCCGGACGACGCGCTTGGCCTTTTCCTTCCGGGTCAGGCTCCAGGCGAACCAGGCGATGACGGAAATGATCAGAAGACAGTAGGTCGAATACGCGACCCAGTGGAACCTCAACAACTCGATCGAGTCCGAAAAGGTCATCTATCGCTCCTCTCCTGATTGCGGACGCCGATATCCGCCCCCTCCGCGGGGTCCCATCCCCTCGCCCGGCGCCGCCGCCGGCCGTCCCTTTCCGGCGCGCGTCCGACACGGCGCGACGGCATCTGGAATGCGGATTGTCCTCGGATGCGGAGTGCGTCCCCCCTTTCCAACCAGCTGCACCTTCATAGTTTTGTTCGCATCGAGCGCGAAGTCAACCATGCGCGGGAAACCGGAATTCGGATCGGCCGATCATCCCCCCGGCCCGAAACCGAAATACAGCCCCACGCCGAGGAAGAAGGCCGCATACCCGAATGCGAGGAATCGCGCGGTGAATCTTCCCACGTCCTCTTTCCCGTCGCCGGCCGCGTAAAGACGGTAGGCGATCAGGTTCGCCAGCGATCCGACCAGGCTGCCGAACCCTCCGACATTGACGCCCCAGAGCAGCGCCGGCCATCGGCTCGTGAAATCCGCGAAGAGGACCGCCGCAGGCACGTTGCTCATGATCTGGCTCGCCAGCGCCGAGAGGATGAAGATGTGCTCCGAGTGTTCCAACGTGGAACCGAGGAGGATCCGGAGATTCTCCGAAATGCCGAAGAAACAGACCAGGGTGAGCAGAAGCGCGTAATCGATCCGAAGGCTCCCGCGGTCCAGGAACAGCGCGCAGAGGACGACGACGATCGTCGTCTCGACCGGCAGTCGGTGCAGAACCGTCAGGATCACCGCGAGCAACAGGACCGCATAGGGAACCGCGCGGCGCCCGATCCGCGGCGGCGCGCTCCGCGCCCCTCCGCCGCCCGTCGTCCGCACGAAGAACGCCGCTGCGGCGAAAAGTGCGAGGAACGCGATCGAGAACGGGGCGATGCAGCGGATGAAAACCGCCGGCTCCATTCCGTAGAACCAGTAGATGAAGAGATTCTGCGGATTCCCGATCGGGGTCAGCGCCGAACCCGCGTTCGCCGCCAGCGCCTCCAGGATCACGAGGATCCCCTTGTGCCGCGTGTCGATCGTCAGCGTAAGGGGCACGATCACCACCAGCGCCACGTCGTTGGTGACGATCATCGACAACGCGAAGGTCGTCACGACCAGTTTCACCGCCAGGAACCCGCCGCGTTCGATCCTCCGCGAGACCCACGTCATCACGCCGCTTCGTTCCAGCCCTTTCACCGCGACGAAGAGGGCCGCAAGAACGGCGATGATCTCGGCGTCGCCCCTCGAATACCGGGGAAACCGGTGCAGCGAGAACGAGGTGACGATCAGCCCGGCGACCGACGACAGCAGCAGCCATTCGCGAAGCAGAAAATCAAGAAAGATCCGTTGTGACGCCACGGAACGCCCCCGTCCTTTCCTCCCCCCTTCCCCGGAAGCCGCCGCCGCTGCGCATCCTGCAATGCCCGGGGATCCTTCCCCAACCCGGTCCGCCGAAGCAAGGGGGAAGGCGCGGCGCCGGTCCCTGCGGCGCGCGACGAGTATCGGCTCGCACTTCCGGGGTCGAACCCGATAATCGTCGCGAAATGAACGGATCCCGCCTCAACGAACCACGCCCGTGCCTCGCCCGGAAGACGCCTTCCTCCCGGGGGAACCGAACGGCCGTCGTCCTGCTCTCAATCCTGCTCCCGGCCGCCTCGTTCGCGGCGGAACCCGTCGCCGCGGCGGCGTCCCCCCTGGCCTGCCCGCGACCGGTCGAGTTGTTGCAGATGGACGGCAGGGTGGACGAACCCGCCTGGTCCTCCGCAGCCCGCGTCGCCCTGCCCGTCCCGGAAGCCGGGAAGGCGGGCGGGGCGATCGCGGATTTCCGCTTTCTCGCCGACGACCGGTCGATCTACGTCGGCTGGAGGATCCGGGGCGCGGCGCAGCACGCGCTGATCGCCCGATCCTTTTTCCCGCAGACGGACGACGGGGAACCCGCCTATTCGGGCGTCTATCTCGAATGCCGAATCGCAGGGGATCCTCCGGACGGCCCTGTCGCGGCGGGATGGTTCGTCGGTGCGGAAGGGCAGCTCCGTTCCCTCGGCCCGTCCGATTCCGCGGCCGGCAAGGGTTCGATCCATGCCTCCGCCGTTGTCGAGGGCGACCGATGGCAGGGCGAGGCGGCGATCCCCCTTTCCATCCTCGAAGAAGATAAGTCCGGGGGACGCCTCGAAATCCGCGTCGGCCATCTGCTGCGGCAGACCGGTCTGCCCGCCGTCCGCGCGACGTCTTCCTGGCGTTCGATCGTCCTTCCCGCGGCCCGTCCGACCCGGATCGCGGATACGAACGATCTGCTCGATGCGGAAGACATCGATCCGGCCACGGCCGTTCTCCCGGCCGCGGCGGGCGCCCCGCGATGGTCGGGCCCTCCGGTTCGGATCCTCTGCATCGGTCCACCGGAGGGGATTTCGGAAATCGCGGCCCTGGTCCGCCGCTACAACATCGCGGCGGCCTTCGTCCTGTGGGACGCCTCGATCCCCGAACCCGATCGACGGGAAAGCCTCGACGAGTTGATGCGCCGGCTCCGGTTTCGCTGGGACGCGGCACTGGTCGGCAACGTTCCGTGGGCGTCGTTGCCCGCGGAGATCCGGCGCGAACTTCTGGGACGAACGATCGACGGACTCGGCCTGGTTCTTTCCCGCGCGGGATCCGGTTCCGACGGGACGCGGCGCCTGCCCTTCGGCTTCCTGGAACCGAACGCCGACTCCCCCGGGACGCTTTCCGAACCGTGGACGGCGCTGGCGGAGGAACTCGCGCCGCTTTTCGCGGGGAAAGCCCCCCCCGCGGCCGTCCGGATCGGTTCCGGGCGCCTGCTTCGCCTTCTCGATGCGCCGGCCTCGGACGCCCCGGCGACGGCCCTGCCCGACATCCCGTGGTCGGAACCCGACGCCGCCCTGCTGCGGGAAGACTGGTTTTCGGCGATCGCGCGTTCCCTGCTCTGGGCGGCCGGCCGACCCGATCATCACCTTGACGTCCGCCCTGGAACGATTCGATGGACGGCGGGGGCGTCGATGAGCGACCGGACCCTCGCCGTGCATCCGGCCCCGGACGACCAGGCGCAGACGGTGGAAACGGTAATCTACGATCCCGACCTGGAGGTCGTGGAGGTGCGCCGGACCGATGTCGACCCCCGCAGAATCACCTGGGCCGGCAGTGCTCTCTTCCTGCCCGCCCTGAATCCCGGAGAATACCGGTTGCTGGTGCGGCTGCGTTCGGAGGAAGAGATCGTCCGCTGGGCCCAGGTGCCGTTGATCGTCGCCCCGGCGATCGAAGGATTCCGCGCCCGCGCAACCTGGGCCTCGGAGATCTGGGAAGCGCCTTCGGTTCCGGGTCCCGTGAGACTGCGATTCGACGGGTTGCCGGCCGATCCGCCCCCGGAGGCCCGCATCGCCTACGCGATCCGCGACGATCTGGACCGCCTCCTGGCGGAAGGCGAGATCCCCCTGGAAAAGACCGGCTCCGCCTTCCGGGAGGAAACCGTGATCGCGCTCCCCCCCGAAACCCCGCGCTGCCGTCTCGCCGCACGGTACGAGGCGGGTCGCGACGTTCTCGCGGAAGCCCGCGACATTTTCGAAGGAAGAACCCCCGATCTTCCCCTGCCGAGGCTGTGGGTCGCCGTGCCGGAAACCGACTGGGCGCGCCGCCGGGCGGTCGAAATCCTCTGGCCGCTCGATCCGCGCACGATGGCGTGGGTGGAAAGCGTCGACGGCGGCGGATCCGAGGGGCTGCGCGTCCGCAGGGACGTGACCGGCGGGGCCGCGGCGGTCCTCGCCCCCGTGCGCGATCCCGCGGCGGTCTACCGGTCGTTACGAACGCTGGGGCTTCCTCCGGGCCCCTGCACGGGATGGCTGATTCGGTCGGAGTCGTACACGGAAAAGCTCGGCGCCGAGATGGAACAGCGCGGATGCCTGCCGACCCTCCTCGCGCCGGCCGGCGCGTATCCTCCGCCGGAAACCGGAACCGCCGGCCTTTTTCCCGCGGAGATCTGCGCATCCCATCCCGTGGTGCGCACCCTTCTCCGGCGGAACCTGTCCGGCACCGGCCTCGAGTTCGACCCCCGATCCCCCGCGGGTCCCGCCCTGGCGCGATGGGCGCCCTGGGAATGCGCGGCCCTCGGCGGGGACACCCTGGGGATCGGCCTGCGCAGGGCCGCGCCGGTCGTCACCGCGGATCTGCGCCTGTCGCCGTGGGTCGTGTCGGTCACCTCCGAACTCTCGCTTCTCCACCGGGGCCTGGGAACCCTCCTGGCCGCCGCCGGCCCTCCGGTCGACGACGGGATCGCGATTCTCTGGTCGACCGACAGCCTGCAGACGACCGTTCCGGGCCTGATTCCGCATGTGGAAACCGAGCCGGCGCACCTGATCGAGGCGACGGCCGTCCATGCCTGCCTCTCTTCCCTCGGATACATGCCGACGTTCGTCGAGGAAGAGCGGTTCGCCGCCGGCGCCGACCCCGTCCGGCCGATCCGAATCCTCTGGCTGCCCTGGACGACCCGCCTGCGCCCGGAAACCGTCGACCGACTTCGATCGTTCGTGAAATCCGGCGGAACGGTCGTCGCCGACGGATTGCCCGGGGTGAGGGATTCGGAGGGGCGAATGCTGAACCCGCCCCCCCTCGCCGGGGACTTCGGGGTCGCCTTCTCCGCGGAGGGCATGACCCCCACCGCCGTCGTCGTTCGCGGCAATCCGGACGATCCGACGAGTTCCTTCGACGCCGTCGCCGACGCGGGCGTGCGCCTCGTCAAGGCCAACCCTCTCCAGGTGGTCGACGGCCTGCCGGTCGGCAGCGTGCAGCCGGACGGCTCGGGACGCTGGGTCTATCTCAACCTCTGGATGGAGGACGCCGCAGGAATCGTTTCCGGCCGCGCAACGGGATACCGGGTCCTGGTCCGGAATCTTCTCGACCGATGGAAAGTGCCCCGGCCGGACGTCCGCATCGTCGATTCCGACGGGCGCGTGGCCGCAGACACCCGGCTGCTCCGGATGCCCTGGGGTCGGGGATGCACGATCCTCCTGGCCAGCCGTCTTCCCGGGGGCGGTCGGATCTCCGAATCGGATCTGGTGCTGCGTCTGGACGGATTGCGCACCCTCTACGACCTGAGGACGGGAACAAGGATCAGCACGACCGACCGCGTTCACCTGGGGCCGATCGCACCCGGCGAAACGAGGATCTTCGCCGCCTGGGACGGATCGCCGCCGGCGCTGACCTTCGCCGCGGATACGTCGCCCGCGAACGCCGCCGGGGCGCCCTTTCTCCAGGTCAAGGCTTCCCGGGGCCCCGTGGCCTGTCACATCGAGATCTTCGACGCGGACGGCAGGCGCCGGCCCGAATACTCGCGGGCGATCGTCGACGCCGGGGCGCAGGCCGGATACCGATTCCATCCGGCCCTGGACGATCCGCCCGGCGAATGGCGCGCGGTCGTCCGCGACCTGGTCAGCGATCGCATCGACGAATATCCCTTCCGGGTCCTGCCCCCGGCGAATCCGTGAATCGACCGGGGCGAATGCGCGGGAGCGCCGGGCGGCACGGGGCCGGGCTCCTTCGGCGGTGTCGGGTGAATGGAGCCCGGCACCGCGGGCGGGAAAGCGCGGGCTCGTAGAGAAGGGGTGACCTCCCTCGTCCTGCGAACTCCGGGAACAACGGGCCGAAGCAGGAACCCCGCCCTTCCCCCGAAGGATCGCTCGTGAAAACGCCGCGTCTCTGCGCACACCCCGGCCCACATCACCATCGCAATCGGCCGATGGAGATGGGCCTCCCACAACAGGTCTTCCTTCGCGGGTCGAATCGGCCGAACGGGGTCGGCCTCCTACTCTCTCTGTTTCCTCGTCGCACGAACCCAAAAAGTAGGAGCCCGACCCCTGTCGGGCGATTCCGCAAACGCGGCCCGAAGGGCCGCCGGTCGTCGGCCCGGGGCAGCGCCCCGGGAATCGCGTTCGCACCGACTTGTCGCGCGCTGAAGGCGCACCGCTGGTTCGACATCCCCTCCCCCTTGCGCGAGGTCCTCCTCCATCGCGCCGGGGGAACTCCGCGGCGGAAGATCCCCGTGGTTGGCAGATTCTCCCCCGGCGGTTTACGATCGCGCCGCACATCGCCGATCGGCGTCAGGAGGTTGCCCATGCGTATCCGAAGACCGACCCGGACGTCCCTGCTCCTGGTCCCCCTGATTCTCGTCCTGCTGCCCTGGGGTTGCGGCAGGAAGGAGGGCGGCGCCAAACCGATCGTGCTGCGGGCGGCCGATGTCCATCCCGAAGATTATCCGACCACCCGCGCGCTCAAGTACATGGCCGAACTCGTCGAAAAGCGAACCGGCGGCAGGATCCGGATCCAGGTCTTTCCGGCGGGTCAGCTCGGCGACGAGAAGGAGACGATCGAGAGCACGCGGCTCGACGCCATCCAGATCAACCGCACTTCGGCAAGTCCCCTGGCCGAGTTCGTTCCCGAAACCCAGGTCCTCGGGTTGCCCTACCTCTTCCGCAGCGCGGAACATCAGTGGAAGGTTCTGCACGGTCCGATCGGCAAGGAGATCATGGAAAGCCTTCCCGCCGCCGGATTCGTCGGACTGACCTACTACGACGCCGGCGCGCGAAGCTTCTACAACAGCCGGCGCCCCATCTACATCCCCGCCGACCTGCGCGGATTGAAGATCCGCACGCAGCAGAGCCAGGTGATGATCGACACCGTCAGGGCCCTGGGGGCCTCGCCGACCCCGATGGCGTTCAGCGAGGTCTACAGCGCCCTGCAGACGGGCGTCATCGACGGCGCGGAGAACAACCCGCCGAGCTACGTCTCGACCGGGCATGTGGAGGTCGCCAAGTACTACAGTCTCGACGGTCATTCCCGGGTACCCGAAATGGTCATCATGAGCCTGAAGGCGTGGGAACGGCTGTCGCCCGAAGACCGGGAGATCCTCCGGAAGGCCGCCGAGGAATCGGCCGTGTACGAACGGCGGCTCTGGGAAGAATACGAGTCGCAGGCCTTCGAACGCGCCCGTGCCATGGGCGCGGAGATCAACGAGGTCGATCTCCACGCCTTCGAGGAGGCCGTGGCGCCGGTGATCGAGAAGGAAGGCAAGGGGTACGAAGATCTCATTCGCCGGATT
Source organism: uncultured Verrucomicrobiota bacterium (assembly GCA_964395275.1). Classification (GTDB taxonomy): domain Bacteria; phylum Verrucomicrobiota; class CALLYA01; order CAYNBQ01; family CAYNBQ01; genus CAYNBQ01. Next base: position 845 of record CAYNBQ010000053.1, on the reverse strand, counting down.
CGGGAGGCGGAATGATCCGGAGGGCCGGACCGGGAACGGGCGGGTTCCGACGCCGGGTCGGGATCCTCGCCCGGGGCGCCGCAGGAATCGCCGACGTCGCAAGCCAGTTTCTGCTGGCGGCGACGGTGGCGATCGTTTTCGGGATCGTCGTTCTGCGCTACGGATTCCATCATACGCCGGCCTGGGGGGAGGAAATCGCCCTGCGGTTCATCATCTGGTTCTCCTTCCTCGGGGCGAGCCTGGCCACCCGGCAGGGGCTGCATCTCGGAGTGGAGATCTTCGCGGCGATGCTGCCCGACACACCGCGCCGGGCCGTCGAGATCTTCTCCCATCTGGCCGTGATCGGGTTCGGCGTCTTCATGATCTGGGCCGGCACGGGCATGGTCGTCTCGACGGCGTCCCAGACCCTCCCGGCTACGAAGCTTTCCGTCGGCTACACGTCCTACCTGGCCATCCCGGTCAGCGGGGCGCTGATCGCCCTGCAGGCCCTCGCCGTGGCGATCGGCGCGGGTCCCGAACGAGAATCGCTCTCCGCCGATGCATGACGCCGCCGCCATCGGATTGCTGCTCGGCGGCTTCGCGCTGCTGATGGCCCTGCGGGTGCCGATCGCCTTCTCGCTGGCGATCAGTTCCGCGATCACCGCCGCCGCGCTCGGCCTGCCCCCGGAACAGGTCGTGCAGCAGATGTCGGCCGGCGTGGATTCCTTCCCCCTGATGGCCATCCCCTTCTTCATCCTGGCCGGGGAGATCATGGCCCGGGGCGGCATCGCCCGCCGGCTCATCGATTTCGCCAATCCCTTCGTAGGATGGATCCGGGGCGGCCTCGCCATGGTGAATATCCTGGC
>CAYNBQ010000052.1:0-26967 GCA_964395275.1 uncultured Verrucomicrobiota bacterium | reverse complement strand
CCGCGAAGTCGCGCCCGGCAGGCGGGACGAAGAAGGGGCGGTGAGCGCGAGCCGGACTCCTTCTTGGGGGGATCCCGGTGGGGGATCGATCCAGGACCGGTGAGCCCAAGATCGACACGTCCGGCGAGTTCGGCGACGGAACGATTTCGCGTACGCCCCTTCGGCGGTGGGATGAGAACCCGCGAAGCGGGTTTGTTCGCGCGGCGCGAGGGGAGCGCCGCGCTCGGCCGGCCGAAGCCCGGGCCGCGGTTCGGCCCTGCCGGCTATTCCTCCGGTTCGGGGGTTCGCGGGAGCATTTCGTCGGCCGGTTCGCCGTTGCGGCGCACGACGTGCCCGGGGGTGCCGACCACGGTGCAGTCGGCCGGGATGTCGTGCATGATCACGAAGGTGTTGGCGCCGATCTTGGCGTTGTCGCCCACGCGGATCGGTCCCAGCAGGATGGCGTTGGTCCCGACGTAGACGTTGTCGCCGAGCGTGGGATGCCGTTTCCGCCGGTGTTTTCCCGTTCCCCCGAGGGTCACATTGTGGAACATGACGCAGTTGCTGCCGATGACCGATGTTTCGCCGATCACGACGCCGGCGCCGTGGTCGATGAAGAATCCTCGGCCGATCGTGGCGCCGGGATGGATCTCCACGCCGCTCCACCACCGGGCGAGGGTCGTCATGAGCCGCGGCAACACCGGGACGTGCAGACGCGTATGCAGGCAGTGGGCCAGCCGATAGATCATGATCGCGTGCAGCGGCGTGTGGCAGAGCAGCACCTCGACGATGTTCTTCGCCGCGGGATCGTTCCGCCGGACGGCCCGAATGTCGTCGATGAACATGGGACAGCGCAAGACGTCCTCCCGGAGAAATCGTTGGAATCCGGAGAATATAGCACCGGAACATAGGGTTGCGGATCCATTTGAACAGGGAGCGGGAAGCGGCGGTCTGACTCTTTCGAAGGAAAGGCGGGAGATTCCGCCGGGAGGATCGCCTCATGAAATCTCGATCTGCCGTGAACGTGTTGTGCTGTTTCCTGCTCCTGGTCGGCGCGGGCGCGGCGGCGCAGGAAGAATCGTCCGGCCGGGCCTATCTCGGGGTTGCGTTGCAGGAGCTGGGGGAAGATCTGGCGGACGCGCTCGGGCTTCCGGAAAACCGCGGCGCGCTGGTCAGCGACGTCTTCCCGGGGAGCCCGGCGGACCGGGTCGGGATCCGACCGGGCGACGTGATCGTCGCCGTGGACGGCAGGCCGGTGGAGGGACCGCGCGACGTGGTCGAAGGGGTGCGGAAACACGAGCCGGGCGACCGGATCCGGCTGCGGACGCTGCGCGACGAGGCCAGGATCCAGTTGTTCTTCCGTCTCGGAGAACGCCCGGAATCGATGGAAGAAATCGGTCGGCGGGGTCCGCCCGGGGAAGCGGAAGAGGAGGCGGAGGAGCGCATCACCCGCAGGAGACGCCGGGAATCCCCCGGGCGCGAAGAACGGATCATGCCCCCGCCCCCGCGTCGCGGCTGGGAAGACGAGGAGATCCGCAGGATGCTGCGGGACTACCGCGAACGGTTCGGACAGGGCTGGGAAGAGGGCATGGAACGTTTCTGGAATTCGCCCCGCATGGAAGAATTCCGGGATCTGCTGAGGGATCTGCAGAACGAGGTGCGGGACCTGCGGGAACAGCTCGACGACACGCGCCGGCAGATGTCGATGCGTTTCGACCGCGCGATAAAGAACGCCCGGGAACGCGAGGAGACGCTCCGCGAGGAGATCGACGCCCTTCGGAACCGCCTCGATCAGGGGGAGCGCGCGGAACCGGAGACGCCGGAACCCGAAAGCGAATAGGCGGAACGACCGGAGAGACGTTCCCCGGCGCCGGATCCGGGGGCGCCGGATTCAGGGCATCGTACCGGACGGGATTTCCCGGAAGACGCCCTGGTTTCTCCGGGCGAGGCCCTGGAGAAACGTCCGCGTCGCCGGGTTCTTGTCGGTGCCGAACCCGATCACGTGCAGCCGGGCGCGGATCCCCCGTTCGCGTTGAAGCCGGTCCGTCATCCGATAGATCTCGTCCGGCGGAATCGGGCGACCGGCGCTGTAGAAGGGCTCCCCGTCGGTGACCAGGTAGATCACCTCCGGGCCCATCCGGAAGGCGTCCCGCAGGGCCCAGTCGGAACGGTTGGCGCCCCGGGTCCCGTCGGGGGAACGCGCGGAAGCGGTGTTTTTCTTCTCGATCCAGGCCACGGCGGCGTCCCGTTCCTTTTTCGAGGCGTAGACGAGCGTGTCGCGGAACCGTTCGACGCCGCCGGCGAAGACGATCACCGAGAAGAGGGTGTCGGGGTTCAGTTCCCGCACGAGGCGCGCCACCTCGGCCCGGACCCGTTCGTACCCCTCGCGTCCGGCGACGTTCATCATGCTGCGGGTCACGTCCCAGATGACGACCACCGAGGCGGTTCGTTCGCGGACGCCGAAAAACTGCGTCGCCGAGGTTCGCGCGAGGGCGTCGGCCGCCTGGAGTTCCCCTTCGAAGGGCGCCGCCGCCAGGGAGGCTCCGGCAAGATCTCCGCGGCGCGGGGATTCCCGGTAGGCGGCGACGTCGAAGAGTTCCGTCTCGGGCAGCTCGGGGAGGGGAAGTTCCGACAGGCCGGCGCCGGCGAGCATCTCCGGGGGAAACTCCGCGCCGCCGACGGCTTCCTGGAAGACCTCGGTCTCGATCTCGAAGGTCTCTTCGGGGAGAGGCGGGGCGGGCGCCCGCGGGGCGGCCCTGAACATCATCTGTTGAACCCGCGGCATCGAGAAAACGGTGACGCCGCCGGCCAGCAGAAGGACGGCCGCATGGATCGCGAGCGTCGCCACGTAAGGGGCGTACCGGTTCGAAGGGGGAGGCGCGGACGGGAGGGCGGGATTCATGGCGAAGGCTCCGTTGCGAAAGAGACGTTCTCGATCCCCGCCGCGGAACAGAGGTTCAGCACGTCGACGACCCTCTGGTGGCGGGCGGCGTCGGCCGCCTGGAGAATGACCATCGGAGGCGTGCCGGCCAGGCGGCTCGACCGGGCGAACCGGACCAGGACCCGTTCCAGTTCCGCGATGTCATAGGAAGCGCCGTTGAGGATCAGCGATCCGTCGGGAAGGATTTCGATCCGTTGTTCGTCGGGCAGGGAGACGGGTTCCTCCTGGGCGACGGCGCCGGGCAACTGCAGCCCGATATCCGTCTCCTGCCGGCGGAGGGTCGAGGAGACCATGAAGAAGATCAGCAGCAGAAAGACGCAGTCGATCATCGGCGTGATGGGGACCTCGACCCTTCGGGCCCGGGGGATCGCGCGGGGTCTCACGGGGTTCCTCCTTCGGCAGTCTGGTAGGCGGCGAAGATGACGTCGGCCACCCCCGCTTCCGCGCAGGCCTGCAGGACCCCGCGGACGTGACGATGTTCAAGGTCGCGATCGGCGCGGATGTAGAGCCTGAGATCCGGACGCCGGCGCAGTTGCTCGGCCATGACCGTTCGCAACCGCGCGAGATCGATCGGTTCGCCGGCGAGGGTCAACGATCCGTCCTCGAGGATGTTCACCGTGCCCCGGCCGCTGAGATCTTCCGGAACCTCGCTGTGGGTGGCGACGGGCAGGTCGACCTCGGCGGTGCGGTCCACGGACGAGAGGGTGGAGGCGCACATGAAGAAGATCAGCAGGAGAAAGACCATGTCGATCATCGGCGCCATGTCGACGCAGGGCTCGGCGGCGGACGGGTTCCGGCGTTTCATGAAATCGCCTCTCCCCCGGAAGGAAGTTCCGCGGCGGGGATGAAACCGTTCGGATCCCCCTGAGCCGCCGGGGGGACCGGCGGCGTCGCCGGGGCTCCCGGCGGGCCCGGGGGAATCGCCGACGGTACGGCGCCGGCGACCGGCGCGCCCGCGGGCATCGAAACGCCCCCGTTCCAGGCGGCGGCGGGGACGGCGTCTCCCGTGAAGAGGTCCAGAAGATGTTCGAGGTGACTCTGGGTGATGGAGATCAATCGCGCCAGACGGTTCCGGAAGACGAAGTAGAAGAACATCGCGGGGATGGCGATGACGAGCCCGGTGGCGGTGGTGACGAGGGCCTCCCCGATGTTGCCGGCCAGCAGCTCGGGTTTGCCCATGCCGCCGAGGCCGATTTTCTGGAACGCCTTGATCATGCCGCTGACGGTCCCCAGGAGCCCGAGCATCGGGGCGATGCTGGCGACGACGGCAAGGTAATTGATCCGGGTCGCCGCCGATTCCTCCTCGCGGGCCAGGGCGGATTCCATCGACGCCTCCATCCTGGCGGCGCCCTCCCGCGGATCTTCCGCGCGGGCCTTCGAGATGCCGGCGGTCAGGACCGTGGAGAGCACCGTCGGTTGCGCCTGCAGTTGTCGCCAGACGCCGGCGAGATCCCTCCGGGCCATCGACTGCCGGATCGTCGGGATCGCGGCTTCCGGAACGAACCGATCCGGTTTCAGATCGAGGAAGAGCCGCACGACCAGCATCAGGACCGCCAGGGAACAGAGAGCCAGGGGGATCATGGCCCACCCGCCGCTGAAGACCAGCCGCAGCAGCGAGATGGACGATCCCCCGTCCTCCGCGCCCCGGGCGGCGGGGGCGAGAATCGTCAGCAATACCGCGACGATCCACGAGCCGTGGAGAGAAGCGTGGGGACGTGTCATGACGAAACTTCTCCTTCCGGCGGAGCCTCCGGGGAATCCGGGAATTCCGCCTCGAGTTCGGCGCGGTAACGCCCGGCTTCGGCATCCCGGCCGAGACCCCGAAGGCAGCGTTCCGCCCCTTCCAATGCTTTGCGAAGAATGTCCCTGTGTCGGGCGTACAGGACGACGACGTGCAGGAAGGCGTCGAGGGCCTCTTCGTATCTTCCCCGGGCCTCCAGCGTGCGCCCGAGGGTTTCCCAGGCCCGGGCGGCGTGAATCGGCGCGGGCGTCGAATCCAGGACGGATCGGCACAGCCGCCCGGATTCCGCCGAATCGCCTTCGGCGAGCCGTCGTTCCGCCAGGTCGATTCCGGCCGCGTTGCGGTAGTTCACATCCCAGGCCCGGCCGGCGATGTTTCGCAGGATCGCCTCCGCCCGCTGCGGATCGTCCCGGTCGACCGCGGCGGCCGCGGTGTAGGAGATGCGGGGCGCGGGGCTCCCGGGAATCGGCATCATGGCTTCCCACCGTTCGTGGAGTTCCATGACGGGCGCCAGGGCGGTCGGATCGTTGCGGGCAACGCGTCGTTCCAGGTCGGGGAGGTCGGGAGGGAAGGCGAACGCCGTCCAGAGCACGTCCCGGCACGGGACCGCGAATTCCCCCGATCGTCCGGGCAGGGCGAGCCAGAGGCGTTCCCCTTCGCATCGCAGGACGGATGCCCGGATCCATCCGCGGTTTGCGATGCGCACGGGAACCGGGTTCGGCGCGGGACTCTGCTCTTGCGCGGCGGCAGCCGCCGCGCGCAGAAGCAACAGCAGGAACAGCAGACCCCTGCGATCAGCCTTCCCGGGCGGGAGCGAGTTCACGGAGTTTCTCCCGGGCGATGCGACATTCGGGAAGGCGCTGCATGCGGGGATCCGCGAGCAGTTCCCGGTAGGTTCGCATCGCCTCTTCGAAACGATCGAGTTTCTCCAGGCAGCGGGCGCTGCCCAGGTAGGCGCGCGCCACCCATTCGTCGTAGCCGCCGTAGAGGACGTAGATCCGCTGATAGAAGGCGAAAGCCTTCCGGGGATCCCGGGCCTCTTCGTGGCAGAGCCCGGCGCCGTAGAGGGCGGCCGGACGCAGTGCGCCCCGCCAGGAGCGGTTCGCGAGGATGCGGCGGTATGCGGAGAGGGCTTCTTCGATCCGTCCGGAACGGCGCAGCATGTCGGCCCGGACCAGGGCGATCGGACCCCGTTCGGCGAGGGGCAGGCGACCTTCTTCCGCCCGGCGCACCCACTCGGCGGCGCCTTCCGGATCGTCTTCCGCGAGGGCGCATCGCGCCATGCCCACGGCGGCCAGGGGAGCCGACCGGCTCCCGGGCCATGTTTCGAGAACGTGCAGATATCGCTCGCGGGCTCCGACCCGATCGCCGCGGTCGCGAAGCACGTCGGCGCAGACGAGCCCGAGGAACGGACCGATTTCGAGCGTGGGAAATTCGGCGATCAACCGGACGCCGCCCGCGTCCAGGGTTCCTTCGCGCAGGCGGTGCGTCCAGAACAACATTCTGGCCTGGCGGAGAGAAGCGTCCCTGACGGTTTCCCGCGCCAGGCGGGTGGCGAGGGCCTCCGCCATACCCCCCCTCTCCGCCAGGGTAACCAGCCGCTCCATCCCCAGGTCGAGGATCTCCAGGGCCGGATCCGAGCCTCCCAGATCCAGGACGGCCCGAACGTCGGCCCACGCCTCCTCTTCCCGTCCGACGGCGCAATATCCCTGCGCCCGAAGCAATCGGGCCTCGATCGCATCCGGGACCGGAGGGGTTTTCCGTACGAAAGCATCCAGGATCCGGATCTCGTTGTCAAACCTTTGTTTCGATCGAAGAAGCCGGGCCGACTGGAAGACGGCGTATCGGTAGGACGGATACGGTTCGTCCGGGACGCGACCGTAGGCGTCCAGGGCGCCCTCCACGTCGCGGAGAGCCGCCTTCAGGTCGCCGACCAGGGCCCACGCGCGGGCCCGAAGGTCCGCAGGAGCCGTTTCGCCCGCCGCGAGTCGCTCCGCGTGATCCAGCGCCTCGCTCAGTCGTCCCCGGGAACGATAGGCCAGCGCCAGCCGGTATCGCGCCTGGTGGACGAGCGTCTCCGGGCGGTCTTCCCCTGCAAGAAATTCTTCGAGCGGCTCCCAGGCTTCCTCCGTCCGGCCGATCTCGATCAGGGCCAGTCCGTGCCAGAAGAGGGATTCTCCGCCCGCCGATTCGCTCTCGGGGAATTCCGTGCGCAGACGGGCCAGGGCGCGGACCGCGGCGGCCGCATCTCCGGCGGCGAGGGCGGCGCGTCCCGCGACCAGAAGGCATTCGGGCAGGCGCGCACCGTCGGAGGGGGCATCGATCCAGGGAAGGGCGAGTTCCGCCGCCTCCGCGGTCCGCCCGCTCTGCAGAAGGGTGGAGACGGTCGCCAGGCGCAGTTCCACGTCGTCGTTTCCGCATCGCTCGACGCATCGCTTGAGGACGTCCGCGGCTTCCTCCTTGCGGCCGAGGTCGTTGAGCGCCATGGCCCGTTCCAGGGCGGCGTGGCGGGCGAACCTTCCCGAGGGATCCCGGGCGCGGGCGGTTTCCACGGCGATCAGGGCCTCCCGGGGACGATCCAGCGCGCGGAAGCAGCGGGCCATCCGCAGGAAAACGATCGCCTCGGCCTCCGCGGTTTCCCGGAGTCGTTCCAGCCGTCCGGTTTCCAGATCCAGCCGTCTGCGCAATCCCCGCCGGTACCAGAGGGCGGCGAAATTCGGCGCGGACAACGGCATCTCCAGCTGAATCGACAACCGCCGGACGGCCTCCCGTTGCCAGAGGAGAAGTTCCTCGGGCGACCATGCCGACTGATAACAACGGAGGGCGCGGCGGGGCCGGCCGTTCTCGTAGAGCCGGTCGGCGATCTCCACCAGCGTGGAGTTGACGAGAACCGCCTCCTCCAGGGTCGAAACGGTCCGGATCCCGGCGCGGGCCTCCTTCTCGGCTTCCTCGAACCGGCCGATTTTCAGCAGGGCCGATGCGAGCAGGGCCCGGGCGTCGCCTTCGAGATCCCCGGGTTCATCGGCCAGGAAGGATTCGAGGGTCCGAACGGCGTCTTCGTACCGTTCCGCGTCGAAAAGGCACTGGGCGCTCTCGAACCGGGTTCGCCGGAGGAGATCCGGGGGAGGCGAACCGTCGAGAATCTCGTCGTAGCGCGCGAGGGCCTCCTCGAGACGGCCCTCCGCCTGGTCGATGTTGGCAAGACGGAAAATGCACTCGAGGCGGAAGGGTCCGTCCGGGCGCGCGTCGAGAGAGGCGGTCAGGTGTTCCGCGGCTTCGGACATCCGGTCCAGGTTGAAAAGGGAACAGCCCAACAGGAACCGGATCCGGGGAAGCCTGTCCTGCCAGGACGGCTCGCCGTCGTAGCGCTCGATCAACTCGGAAAACGCCGGGACGGCGTCCTCGTACCGGGCCGACTGGAAGGCGCGCACCGCCCGGTTCAGCAGCTCCGGCCCCGGGATTCTCGCGGGCGGGACCGTGCCGGGGGTCTGCGCGAGCGCGGCGCCGGCGAAGAGCACGGCGAGGACCGGCGCTCTTCCGCGGGAACGAGGAATGCGGCGCTTCTCGCGGGCGTGCGCGGATGAAACGGACACCCGGCCTCCTTGGCGCCGACCAGCGTGTGGCAGATTAGGCGGAGGGGGTGTTCAATGCAAGGATGAAATCGCGATTCGGTCCGCGGCGCCCCGGGCCTATCGCGGCACGGCGGAAGGCGAGGGGGGCTGAAAATCTTCTTCCGTTTCCTCTCCGCGGTAGAACCGCCAGCCCAGAAGGATGACGACCACGACGGTGAAGATGATCAGCAGCGTGGAACGGATGAAGGATCTTCTTCCCCGGCGGCGCCGCGAGGATCGCCGGCGCTCGGGCGGCCGTTCCCATCCGGCATCCGGATCGGCCTTGTCGGGGTCCGACCCGGCCGCATTCACGGCGTGGACACCTCGACGCGGTAGTACCGATGGGTCGTCGGCGCCGGCGATTCGACGTAGGTCTCGGGGTTCCCGCTGCCGGGACGGTTCACGAAGTTGCTGTCCGAAACCGCCGTCCAACTGCCGGCGACGAGGTCGTCGGTCCATTCGACGGTGTACTGTTTCCCGCTGACGGTGGAGAACTGCACGGAGACCTGCGTGTCGGAATAGGCCACCGAGGCGTGGAACCGCGAATCCGGATCGGTCGGAGACGTGCCGGCGGCCACCTCGTCTCCGTCGAGCTTCCCGTCGGAGTCGGAATCGGGCCGGTTCGGATCGGTGCCGTAGATCTTCACCTCGTCGAGATCGGAGAGCTGGTCGCTGTCGGAATCGTCGGTCAGGCCGACCGTGGTGGCGCTCACCGCGTCGAGATAGGCGGTTTCTTCCGAATACTGGCGAAGTCCGCTGAGACTGCTGATCGTGTTGTCCTTGAACCCGAGGCCCGAGGCGCGCAGGGAACCGTCGATATAGAGATCCCACGTGTGGGCGGTGTAGTCCTGGCGAAGGGTGATCCGCCGCCATTCGGTCGGCGAGAGCGTCGCCGGAGGACTGAGGGTCAGGAAGACGCCGCTTCCGCTGCCGTCGCCGTCGAGGGGCTGGACCCCGTCGCTGCTGCCGAAGTAGACGACCGAGCTGCGTTCGCCCATGGCGGCCAGGGAGGGAACGTTGGTGGTGCCGCCGGTCCGCACGAAGGCGTCGATCCAGACCACCGATCCGCCTCCGGAGATCGGCACGCCGATTGTCGCCCCCGGGTCGAGACGGACCGCCTGCGTCCCGTACATCGACTCCGCGTTCTGGACGACCGAGGTGCCGGTCTCGACGAACCAATCCCCCTGCCCGTCGAGGTTTCCGAGGGAGAATCCGTCCGAGGACTCGAATCCGGTCATCCACGGCACGGTTTCGGCGGGAACGCTCATGGCCAGGGCGGCCGCAAGGCACCCGAACACGATCAATCGATGGGTCGAACTCAATGTACTCCTCCGCCTGTTGCCGAACACATGCGGAACCGTACCGGGCCTCTTCCTTTTGATCAAGTGCGCGATCCGGGTGGGAATCCGCCCCTTTTCGGGGTCCGTCCGCGGTGCGGGAGACCTGTACAAGAGGCGATTCGCGCCCCATATTGAACCGGCGGGCGCCGGGGGCGTCGTCCCGCCGTGCGGAGGCGCGAGGGAGGGGGAGATCGTGGCGGTACAGGATCCCGGGATCGAGAAGATCGTCAAGCGCGACGGTTCGATGGTCGCCTTCGACCAGGAACGGATCACCAACGCGATCTGGAAGGCCGCGGTGTCGGTGGGGGGAAAGGACCGGCGCCGGGCCGAATGGCTTTCGGACCGGGTGGTCGAATCGCTGGTCGAGACCTACGGGCGGGGGTGCACCCCCAGCGTCGAGGAGATCCAGGACATCGTCGAAGAGACGCTGATCCTTCACGGGCATGCCCGGACGGCCAAGGCGTACATCCTGTATCGTCACGAACGGGCCCGGCTGCGCGCCGGCCGTGCGCGGGACGCGCAGGTGGCGGATTTCATCCCGTACCGCCACATCTACCGGGCCCTGCTCTGGAATCTCGACCATGCCTGCGAATCGGTCGAGAAACTTAACCGCCACATCCGCGACGGGACGTTCCCGCGGCTCATCGCCGAGGCCGACGACGCCTACGAACGGGAGCTGGACCGGGCCGCCGCCGCCATCCTGGAGCGCCGTTCGTCGGTGCGGCTGGTGATCGTGGCGGGCCCGTCGTCCTCCGGCAAGACGACGTCCACGCGCAAGCTCTCGGAACGGCTCCGGAGCGCCGGGATGGACCTGGTCGCCCTCGAGGTCGACAATTACTTCTTCGATCTGGAATGCCATCCGCGGGACGAGTTCGGCGACTACGATTACGAGACGCCCCAGGCGATCGAGCTGGACCTGATCAACCGGCACCTGGCCGAACTGCTCGACGGCGGGGAGATCCGGATGCCGATCTACGATTTCAAGATCGGCCGTCGGCGCGACGAGACCAGGCCGTTGCGTCTGCGCAGCGGCCAGATCGTGTTGATCGACAGTCTGCACGGATTGTACGACGAGATGACGGCCTCCGTCCCCGCGGAAAAGAAGTTCCGGCTCTACATCGAGACGCTGGCCCAGTTCAAGGGCGCCGGGGGGGAATTCATGCGATGGTCCGACGTGCGGTTGTTGCGCCGGATGATCCGGGACGACCGGGCGCGGGGACTCGATCCGCGCGGAACGATCGAGCACTGGCATTACGTCCGGCGCAGCGAGTTGCGTCACATCATCCCGTTCATTCACACGGTCGACGAGATCGTCAATTCGGCCCTGCCCTATGAATTGCCCTTCCTGAAGGCGAAGCTCTACCGCCACTTCCCGGGATTCGTGGAGAGCTACCGGAACGATCCGCACCGGCAGGACGCCTACATCCGCGCCCGGCGCGTCAAGGACCTGTTGGAACCGATCGAGGCGGTGGAGGACGATTCGCTCGTTGCGAAAGACTCCCTGCTGCGGGAGTTCATCGGGGGCGGGCTCTACACGGATTGAGAGGCCGAAGGTCCCCGGGCGGGACGGGCTTCCCCGAGCACGTCGGCGATGATCCGTCCCAGGCGCGCCGATTCGTAGGGTTTCTGGATGAACGCGGCCATGCCCTCGGCCATGACGCGTTGCGCGGCGTCCTGGGTGGCGTACCCGGTGGAAAGAACGGCCTTGATCTCCGGGTTGAGGGCCTTGAGGGCCCGGAAGAGTTCGAATCCGCCCATCTCCGGCATGATCATGTCGAGGATGACGAGGTCGAACCGGCTGGGATCGTCCCGGTAGAGTTCGATCGCTTCGGGTCCCGAGCCGAGGGCCGTCACCGCGTATCCGAGGCGGATCAGCATCCGGGAGACGACCTGTCGGACGACGTCTTCGTCGTCGACCAGAAGGATGCGGCCGGCGCCGATCCTCGCCGGGGCCACGGGATCGGCCGGGGGGACCTGTTCGGGATCGGCGAGCAGGGGCAGGTGAACGCGGAACGTGGTGCCCCGGCCGACCTCGGTGGTGAGGGTGACGAACCCGCCGTGGTTGGTCACGATCCCGTAGACCATCGCCAGGCCCATGCCGGTTCCCTTGCCCGGTTCCTTGGTGGTGAAGAAGGGCTCGAAGACCCGGTCGCGGATCGATCCGGCGATGCCGGTCCCGGTGTCGCAGACCGAGACGATGAGGTAGGGACCCGGGGCGCATCCCTGGGTGCGCGGGCAATCCTCCGCCTCCAGATAGGCGGCCTCCGTGCGGAAGGTGATCTCCCCGCCCCGGGGCATGGCGTCCCGCGCGTTCAGCGCGAGATTGAGGATCACCTGTTCCATCTGGGCCGGGTCGCTGCGCACGGTCGCGCACGGGGCGTTCAGCTCGTGCCGGATCGCGATCCGTTTGTCGATCGTCCGCTGCAACAGGCCGCTGACCTCCCGGATCGTTTCGTGCAGATCGACGGGGATGTCGTGCTGTTTGCCCCCCCGGGCGAAGCCGAGCAGCTGGCTGGTGAGTTGGGCGGCCCGTTCGGCGGCCCGTTCGATCACCGAGGCCGCCTCGTGGACCGGATCCCCCTCCTTGGAGGTGAGCTTGAGCAGATCGGAATACCCGAGGACACCGGTCAGCAGGTTGTTGAAATCGTGGGCGATTCCGCCGGCCAGCGTTCCGATCGCCTCCATCTTCTGCGCCTGGCGGAGCTGGGCCTCGAGCTTCGCCTCCTGCGTCACGTCCCGGCCGACGAAGACCAGGTTGATGATCTCGCCGGATCCGTCGCGCACGGGGGAGACCGTGCATTCTTCCTGGTAGATCGTCCCGCTCTTTCGCTTCTTGACGAGCCGCCCTTTCCACGTCGTCCCGCCGGCGGCCGTCTTCCAGGCCTCGGCGAGCCGTTCCCGGGATTCCGGATCCGCGGCGAGGAAATCCGGCGTGCGGCCGAGGACCTCGCCGCCGGCGTGCTCGGAATTCCGTTCAAAGGCGGGGTTGACGTACTCGATGACGGCCTCGGTGTCGGTGATCATGATGGATTCGGCCGCCTGCTCGACCGCGGTGGCCAGGCGGATGCGGGCCTGTTCCGAGCAGATCCGTTCGATCGCCGGCGAGATCGTGTCGGCGATCCGCCGCAGGATCTCCAGGTGGCGCGGCCCGTACCGGAAGGCCGTGTAGGATTGGGCCGACAGAACGCCGATCACGTTGGATCCGCTTCGGATCGGCACGAACAGGAGGCTGGCCGACGGCCGGTCCTTCCGGCCGAAGGGCGACAGTTTCGGCTGTTCGTCCCCGAGGGTCCGGTTGATCAGCACGTCCTCGCCCCGCCGCACGCGGCGCAGGGGGGGGCTGACCAGCGCTTCGTCGGCGGTTCCCCCGGGAAACCGCCGGCGTTCCCCGTCGATCGTGTCGACGCGGTCGACCATGCGGTGCCGGTCGCCCCCGGGTTCGCGCAGCGACAGGAAATAGGCGTCCCACTGCAGGAGACGGCAGCTCTCTTCCCGGACGATTTCGAGGATTTCCTCGAGCATCATGGCGCTGGTCAATCGCATGGCCAGCTGGGCCAGGCCCATCTGCTCGTGATCGGTGCGCGCCCGGTCCGCCGCCCCGCTGATGGCCGTGGCCGCCGCCCGGGCGAGCTGGATCTCCTGTTCGCCCCAGTCGGCGTCCGCCGAGGCGTTTTCGAAGAACAACGCCCCGTACCATTTCCCGTGGCGGGTCAGGGGCGCCGCCACGACGGCGGCGACGCCCGCGCGGCGGAATCTTTCGGCCGCCGCTTCGGGAAGATCTTCGATGCGGCAGAGGATCGTCTTTCCCGATTCGAGCGTCTCCGCCCAGTCCTTGAAGCCCTCGTCCTTCCACGAAAACGACGCCGGCCCGCCCGCCGGTTCGCGGCGCGGCCCGGCGGATCCGCTCGACGACTCGATGCGCCGGCTGGCGTACAGGTCGCCCGAATCGCCGTGGTGGTTCACGTAGATCGCGACCCGGTCGGCCGAGGTGATCTCCCGGAGTCTGCGCAGGACCTGGGGCAGGACCGCGTCCATGTCGCGGGCCGTCAACAGGACCGAGTCGGTCTCCGTCAGGCAGGCGAGGTATTCCTCGCGACGGCGGAGCTGATCCTCCGCGCGTTTCCGTTCGCTGATGTCGCGGATCACCCCGAACGTCGCCGGACGCCCGTTGTAGTCGATCACGGCGACGTTGGCTTCCACGGGGATTTCGACGCCGTCCTTGCGTTGGAGGAAGGTCTCGTAGCGGCTGGGAACCGTTTCCCCCCGCTCGCGGCGGGCGCGCCGGTCCTCCAGGATCTTGAAGCCCCTGGCGCTGAAGATCTTCTCCGACGGAACGCCCTGCAGCTCGGCGGGTTCGTAACCGAGCATCTCGGTCAGATGCGGGTTGAAGAAGATGAGGCGGTCGTCCTGGCTGATGGTGATGGCGTCGTTGACCTTCTCGATCACGAGCCGGGAACGATACTGCGAGATCAGCAAGCGCCTCTGCCGTTCCTGAACCAGGCCGAGGGTCCAGCTCAGTCCGGCCGAAAGCAGGATGCCCAGAACCAGGGCGATCTCGTCGAGATGGGTGCGGCTGGACGTTGCGACGAACCGGGGTTTCGGCGAGAGATGGACCCCCCATGTGCGGCCCGCGATGTTCACCCGCTGGGAGACCGTGAACGGCGAGGAGGCGATCTCCGAGGCGTTCCCGTAGGTGAAGATCTCCTTGTCGGCGTCGGTGATGCGGAAGAAGAAACGGTCCTTGACGCCGATACGCAGGCAGTCCTCGATCGCGGGGGCGACCCGGAAAACCCCGTTCAGGAAGCCTTCCGGTCGGCCGTCCTTCTCCAGGGGGATGTAGACCGCGATGCCCCGGCCGCCCTGCAGCAGCGTCAGGGGCGGGGTGATCTGCATTTCGCCCGTGCGTTCGGCGGCCTCGAGCGTTTCGACCGCTTCCGGATGGTCGTGGATGTTCTTGTCGCGCGCCTTGCGGTTGGGCTCCTCCGGGGTCACCCACCGGATGTATCCCTGGGGATCCACCCAGTTGATGGCCTGGAAGCCGGTGAAGATCTGCTGGATCTGTTCCGCCCATCGGGCGAAGGAATCCGGATCGGTGATGCGTCCCTGGTCCCAGTGCCACCGGAGATGCTGCAGCAGCCGGATGCGCGTCTGGAAATAGGCCTCGATCCGCCGCGCCACCTGTTCGGCCGCCACCTCGGTCTTGTAGCGGATCATCATCCGCTCGTGGCGGAGCCCCATGGCCCAGAGCCCCACCATCAGCGCGACGGTCAGCAGGAAGACCAGCAGCGGGACGACCTGGGGTTTCCGGGACCCGCCCTTCCAGGTTTCGGCAGCCGTTCCCAATTCCGCGAACCCTCCGGCGCCTGCGGCCGATCGGCCGACTTCCGGCGCACCGCTTTCCCCGGCGGAAAGAGGTTCCCCCCCGTGGCCGCCGGACGGCGGCGATTCCCGCCGCCGACGCAGTCGCCGAAAGAGCAGGTCACGTGCCCGTCCCCTTCGTCCGGCGCCGATTCCGCCGCGCGATCCTCCGGGTGTGGGTGTTCCCCTGGTCACGGTCCTCCCAGCAGGGTCACTTCGCCGGCGCGCACGACGGCCGCGACCGCCTTGCGCTCCGTACCGGGAAACTCCACCCGGTACTCGCCCGGGGCGAGATCGAGGAAGGCGAAACAGCCCGAGACGTCCGTTTTCTGTTCCAGGGAACCCGGCTCCAGGCGGACCCGCGCCCCGTCGGCGCCGGCCAACCGGCCCGCGATCGTTCCGCGGCCCCGGCGCCAGACCGGCCGGGGCGTGGGGGCGTCCTCGGGATAGATCTCCGAACGCAGCCGCTTCCAGAAGGGCGACGCGGCGCCGTATTCCCCGGTCTTCTCGGCTTCCGCGATCGGCCTGCGATAACTGAACAGCGCGGTCCCCAGACCGCGCTTCCTCGCTTCACGATACTGGACGAGGGTGTTCTCTTCCGTGTTGAAGAACCCGCCGATGCCGAGCGTCACGAGCCGTCCCGAGCGGCGCTGGAGTTCGACGCTGAAGTCGGCCCAACCCCGGAACTGGGCCGCGTGCGCGGGGACGTGTTCCCGCTTGTAGCCCATGCGGCAACAGACGTCGACGATCCCCGCCTCCGTCCAGCCGGCCCAGTCCTGGTAGACCTGCGCGTACGGGGCGGTGTCGGCGAACGATTCCTTCGGCGGCCGCCCGAACCCGACGGCGTCGACCGTCAGCAGGCAGTCCGGACGGATCCGGCGCACGGCCACCGCGATCCGCCGAAGGAGACTGGTGACCTGCTCGCGCCGGAAGGCCTGCCATTGCGGATCCTTCTCCTTGGGCCGGTCGGATCGACCCGTCAGTCGGCGGAAACGCTCGAGGGCGACCGGGTGGTAGCCGCCGCCGGTCTCCGGATAGCGGATGTAGTCGAGGTTGATTCCGTCGACGTCGTAGTTCTCGAGGCATTCCTCGATGAGGGCCACGAAATGATCCCGCACGGCGGGAACGGCCGGATCGAGGAACGAGAGCCGTTTTCCCTGCTCGTCGAGCGAATACCAGTCCGGATGGGCGTCGGCGATATGCGGCGGATCGACGTCCTCCGGCAGGTTCCGGGGCCGGTGCACGGGAAAGACGTTGAACCAGGCGTAGACGTCGATCCTCCGGCCGAGGGCCGGGTCGCGCGCGATTCGCAGGGCCTCGGCGAGGGCGTCGTACCCGGGACGATCGGCCACGGCGGAGGCTCGGGGCTCGAGTTTCGAGCGGTAGTGCACCGCGCCGCTCCGGCGCACCTGGATGATCATCGTGTTGAGACCGGAGGAGCGGACCGTCGCCGCCAGTTCCTCGAGCTCCTCCGTGGAATCGAGCGCGGGCGCCAGGGAAGAGGCCCACACCGCCCGCACTTCCGGCGCCGGCGCCCCGTGCGCGGATCCGGACGCCCATCCCAGAAGACACCCGGCCGTCATCATCCCGAGAATCGAAAATCCATGGGTTCTCATGGATTCATCGTGACCCATTCCGCCCTCGAATCCAAGCCGCCGCGAGAAGGTCCGGCGGGATCATTCCTCCATGAAGGCGTAGCAGAGGATATGGGTCAGGATGAAGAAACAGTCCTCGAGCCGTCCCATGTGAAGGGAGGGGACGACCATCGGCAGCTGCGCGAGTTCGCGCAGTCGTCCGCTCCGTGCGCTGGTCAGGCCGATCGTTCTGCAACCGATGGAGTTGGCGTATTCGACCGCCCTGATGACGTTGCGGCTGTTCCCGCTGCCGCTGACGGCGATCAGCACGTCGCCTTCCCCGGCGAAATTGCGCAGGGGCTCTTCGAAGACGACGTCGTATCCGACGTCGTTGGCGTAGGCCGTGATGGTGCTGACGCTGTCGGTCAGTCCGAGGACCCGGAACCGGGCCGGTTTCCCGTAGGATCCGCCCTTGACGAGGTCGACGACCATCTGGGAAGCGATGGAGGCGCTGCCGCCGTTGCCGCACAGGAAGATCATCCGCCCCTTCGACCGGGCGTCCCGCAGCCAGCCGATGGCTTCGGCGATGGACCGGGTGTCCAGCTCGGAGATCACCTTCTGCAGGTCGTCGAGGTATTCGCGGGCGAAGGCTTCGTCGAGCGTTTTCATTCCTGTTCCTCCGGGCGGCCCGCGCTCTTCCGTCGTCCCGTCCGGTCCCCGGAGCGGCGGGGCGCCTCCTGCGGAGCCGACCGATCCGAGACTGCCTTCCGATGCGTTCCCGCGCAAGAGGAGGATTGCGGAGGCGGCCCGGCCGGATGCGGTCCGGGCCGTTCGTGGTATCCTTCGCCGGACACCCGGGGAAATCCGGGGCACGGAGGATCCGTCGGGAGAGGGGATCGGGAGAATGGCGTCGACAGGTCGAAAGGCGATCCGGGATCTGACCCGCGGGCAACGGGTGCGCTACGGCGCGGCCGTGGCGTCGCTCTGCGTCGCCACGGCCCTGTCGTACCTGAATCCCCAGGTCGTGCGCTGGATGATCGACGGGGTCGTCCGTCCGCGCGCGCCCGGGGCCGCCGCATCGATTCCGCGGTGGATCGTCCGGGCGACGGCCGGCGTCCCCCCGGCGCGGATCCTGGCCCTGGGCGGGTTGTCGTTGCTGGCGATCACGATGCTCAGCGGCCTGTTCAGCTATCTCAAGGGTCGATGGGCGGCGATCGCCTCCGAGGCGATCGCCCGGCGGATTCGAGAAACCCTCTACGACCGGCTGCAGCGCCTGCCGCTCGAGTTCCACGACCGCATGCGGACCGGCGACCTGGTGCAGCGGTGCACCTCGGACGTCGAAACCGTGCGGATGTTCCTCTCGCAGCAGGTCGTGGAACTCGGGCGCGCCGGGATCATGCTGCTGGCGGTTCTGCCGATCATGCTCGCCATGGACGCCCCGATGACCCTGGTGTCGCTGGCGGCGGTCCCGATGATCCTGGGCTTCGGGGTGCTCTTCTTCGCCCGGGTGAAATCCCGGTTCAAACTCTCCGACGAGGCCGAAGGCCGGATGACGTCCCTGCTGCAGGAAAACCTCACCGGCATCCGGGTCGTCCGGGCCTTCGCCCGCGAGGAGTACGAGAAGGGAAAATTCGAACGCGGCAACCGGCTCTACCGGGACCGTTTCTACCGCCTGATCCGGTTGATGGCGACGTACTGGGCGACGACGGACCTGATCACCGTGGGCCAGTTCGGCGCGATCCTGATCATCGGGGCCTGGCGGGTCGGCCGGGGGACCCTGAGCGTCGGGACCCTCTACGCCTTCCTGATGTACGTGAACATGCTGATCTGGCCCGTGCGCCAGCTGGGCCGCATCCTGACCGACCTGGGCAAGGCCCAGGTTGCAATCGGCCGGATCGGGGAAATCCTCGATGCCCCCGTCGAATCCGATCCGCCCGGCGCCGCGGCGGTCGAGCCTCCCGGGAACTGCGAAGGCCGGATCGAGATCGAGGATCTCGTCTTCTCCTACGGGGACGGCGAACCGGTCCTGCGGGGACTGAGTTTCTCCGTGGAACCGGGGGAGACCGTGGCGATCCTCGGACCGTCCGGATCGGGGAAATCGACCCTCGTTCGCCTGCTGTTGCGCTTCTACGACTACCGGGAGGGATCGATCCGGCTCGACGGGCTGGAGCTGAAGAACCTTCCCCGGCAGTGGGTGCGCCGGCGCATCGGCGTGGTCATGCAGGAACCGTTTCTCTACTCGAAAACCGTCCGGGAAAACATCCGGCTCGGCCGGCACCAGGCCGAGGAACCGGAGATCGTCGATGCGGCGGTCCGCGCGCGGATCCACGGGGCCATCGCCGGTTTCGAAAAGGGATACGAAACCCTGGTGGGAGAACGCGGGGTGACCCTCTCGGGGGGACAGCGGCAGCGCCTGGCCCTGGCCCGCGCCCTGTTGCGCGACCCGGAGGTGCTGATTCTCGACGACGCCCTGAGCGCCGTCGATACCGGGACCGAGAAGATGATCCTCGAGGAACTCCGTCGGCGCCGGGGCCGGCGGACGAGCCTGGTGGTGGCCCACCGCCTCTCGACGCTCACGTACGCGGACCGGATCGTGGTGATGGACCGCGGGCGCGCCGTGGAGATCGGGACCCATCAGGAACTGATCCGCGCCGGCGGACTGTATCAGCGGCTCTGGGAGATCCAGGGCGCCCTGGAAGAGGAAGCCGCCGCCGAAACGGCGCGGCCCGGATAATCCGCGGGGAACGACCGAACCATGGCGACGGATCACGGATACGTGGAAGAAGACTACGAGGCCCGGTTCGACTGGGGCGTCTGGCGGCGGATCTTCTCGTTCGCCCTGCCGTACCGGAGGTATCTCGTGCCGATGGCCGTCGTTTCGGTGCTGACCGCCGGGGTCGACGCCTCCTTCACGCTGGTCGTGCGACGGGTGATCGACGAGGTGGAATCGCGCGGGCTCGGTTCCTGGCTGGGGTTCTGGGCGGCGGTGTACGCCGGACTGGTCCTGGCGCTCTGCGCGGGCGTGTGGCTCTTCATCGTACTGGGCGGAAAGATCGCCACGGGGATCAGCCACGACATCCGCCGGGCCGGGTTCGCCAAGCTCCAGGAACTGCCCTTTTCCTTCTACGACGAACGTCCCGTCGGCTGGCTGATGGCCCGTCTGACGTCCGACTGCGACCGGCTCGCCGGAACGCTGGGCTGGCGGATGGTCGACGCCCTCTGGGCGACGTGTCTGTTGATCGGGATCGGGACGATCCTGATGCTGATGCACTGGAAGCTGGCCGCCCTGGTCTTCGCGATCGTGCCGCTGCTGGTCTGGGTGAGCGTGGTCTTCCGGCGACGGCTCCTCCGCGCGTCGCGGCAGGTGCGCAAGGCCAACAGCTATCTGACGGCCGGATTCAACGAGGCGATCATGGGGGTGCAGACCACCAAGACCCTCGTCCGGGAAGAGGAGAACCTGCGGGAGTTCCGGGATCGCTCCCGGGAGATGTACGAGGCGTCCGTGCGCAATGCGCTCTACGCGGCCGTTTTCCTCCCCCTGGTCTTCAGCCTCGGAGCGCTGGGCACCGCCCTGGTTCTCTGGATGGGCGGCCGGCTCGCGCTGGCCGGAACGATCTCGGTGGGAACCCTTCTGGCGTTCCTGGCGTACACGGGGCAGTTCTTCGAACCGGTCCGCGTCCTGGCCGGGTTGCTCGGCGAACTCCAGACCGCCCAGGCCTCCGGCGAACGGATCATGAAACTTCTCGACACCGAGGCGGAGATCCGCGATTCCGACGAGGTCGTCGACGCCATGAAACGGGCCGCGACCGAAGGCGGGTCCCGGGGGAAGGCGATCGACGGTCACCGGGAATCGATCGAAAGGATCGAGTTCCGCGACGTCGGGTTCCGCTACCGGAAGGGTCCGCCCGTGCTGGAGGGGTTCAACCTCGAGGTCCGGGCCGGCGAGACGATCGCGCTGGTCGGGCCGACCGGGGGCGGCAAGACGACGATCGTCGCTCTTCTCTGCCGATTCTACGAACCGACGGCCGGGGGAATCTACATCGACGGCATCGAGTACCGCCGGCGCAGCCTGCACTGGCTGCGTTCGAACCTCGGCATCGTGCTGCAGACCCCCCATCTCTTCCGCGGAACGATCCGGGAGAACATCCGCTACGGCCGCCTGGACGCCTCCGACGAAGAGGTCGAAGCCGCCGCGCGGATCGTGCATGCCCACGGGTTCATCGTCTCGATGAGGGACGGGTACGACACCGAGGTCGGGGAAGGGGGCGACCGGCTGTCGACGGGCCAGAAACAGCTCGTGGCCTTCGCCCGGGCCGTCCTGGCGGATCCGAGGATCTTCGTGATGGACGAGGCGACCTCCTCGGTGGATACCGAGACCGAACGGCTCATCCAGCGGGGACTCCGGGCCGTGCTTCGCGGAAGGATCAGCTTCATTATCGCCCACCGACTCTCTACGATCCGCTCGGCCGACCGGATTCTGGTGATCGAAGCCGGCCGGATCGTCGAGGAGGGAACGCACGGAGCCCTTCTGCGCAGGGGCGGCTACTATCACGACCTGTACCTGAACCAGTTTGCGCGGGAACGGGAGGCGGAACTGCTGGGCGCCGTCGAAGAATGATCGGGCGCGCCGCCCCGCCGGGGAGCGTTTGCCGCGGGGAAGAACCGAATGACGACACCGAGAGAACGAGTGCAACGGGCGCTGCGGCACGAACCGGTGGATCGCGCGCCGCGGGACCTGTGGATGCTGCCGGGGGTTCCGATGTTCCGGGCCGAGGAGTTGAAATCGGTCCTGGAACGGTTTCCCGTCGATTTCACGACGCCCGACTACCGCTACGGCCCGGCCGACCGCGCCTCGGGAAACCCTGCGGAGGTGGGCACGTGGATCGACGCCTGGGGATGCGTCTGGCACGTGGGCGAACCGGGGGTGATCGGCGAGGTCAAGGAATGCCCGCTGGAGGACTGGTCCCGGCTGGCGAGTTACCGGCCGCCCTTCGAGATCCTCGACGGGGCGGACCTGAGCCGCGTGAACCGCTCCTGCGCCGAGACGGATCTCTTCGTGCGGGTCGGCACCGAGGTCCGTCCGTTCGAGCGGATCCAGTTCCTGCGGGGCACGGAACAGGTCCTGATCGATCTCGCGCTCGATGCGCCGGAGATTCATCGACTGCTGGAGATGCTCCACGAGTTCTTCCTCCGGGAACTGGAGATGTGGGCGGCGACCGACGTGGACGGCGTTTCCTTCATGGACGACTGGGGGACGCAGCAGGCCATGCTCATCTCCCCGGAGATGTGGCGCCGGATCTTCAAGCCGATGTACCGCGACTACTGCGAGATCCTGCACCGGGGCGGCAAGGCCGTCTTCTTCCATTCCGACGGGTTCATCGAGGACATCTACCCGGACCTCATCGAAATCGGCGTCGACGCGGTCAATTCCCAGCTCTTCTGCATGGACCTCGAATCGCTCGGCGAACGGTTCGCGGGAAAGATCACCTTCTGGGGCGAGATCGACCGCCAGCAGGTGCTGCCCTTCGGTACCCCGGAGGAGGTCCGCGCGGCGGTCCGACGCGTGCGCCGGGCCCTGGAACGGCGCCCGGGAGGGGTGATCGCCCAGTGCGAATGGGGCAACGACGTTCCGAAGGAAAACATCGAGGCCGTCTTCGACGAGTGGGAGAAACCCCTCGAGGAGGGCGAATCCTAGGACGGCCGTTCCGGATGGCCGGATCGATTTCTCCCCCGGATCCGCAGAGGGTAGGATAGCCGGAGAACGCGCATCCCCGCCGCCGGGAAACGGCGGGGATACGCCGCAGAGGAGGTCGACTCATGAACGATAGCCCCGGTTCCGCCGCAGGCGGGGATTTCCCCTTCCGGGATCCATCGCTGCCGATCGAGGAGAGAATCGACGACCTGTTGTCGCGGATGACGCCGGAGGAGCGCGTCTCCCAGATGCTGAACCGTTCTCCGGCGATCGAACGGCTCGGGATCCCTCCCTACGACTGGTGGAACGAATGCCTCCACGGTGTGGCGCGCGCCGGGATCGCCACGGTCTTTCCCCAGGCGATCGGCATGGCCGCCACGTGGGACGAACCGTTGATCTTCGACGTGGCCGAGGCGATCTCGGACGAGGCGCGTGCGAAACATCACCAGGCGCTTCGCGAAGGCCGACACGAACAGTACGCGGGACTGACCTTCTGGTCGCCCAACATCAACATCTTCCGGGATCCCCGCTGGGGGCGCGGGCAGGAGACCTACGGGGAAGACCCGTACCTGACCGGCCGGATCGGCGTGGCCTTCGTGAAGGGATTGCAGGGGGACGATCCGAAGTACCTGAAGGTCGTGGCGACCCCGAAACACTACGCCGTGCACAGCGGACCCGAACCGTTGCGCCATCGCTTCGACGCCCGCGTGGACGAACGCGATCTTCGGACGACCTACCTGCCCGCCTTCGAAGCGACCGTGCGCGAGGGAGGCGCATGGTCGGTCATGGGCGCCTACAACCGGACGAACGGCGAACCCTGCTGCGCCAGCCCGACGCTCCTGCAGGAAATCCTGCGGGAAGAATGGGGGTTCGAGGGATACGTCGTTTCCGATTGCGGGGCGATCCACGACATCCACGTGAACCACCGGTACGCCGCGACGCCGGAAGAGGGCGCCGCGGCGGCGGTCCGTGCGGGATGCGATCTGAACTGCGGCCGGGCCTACGAGGCCCTTCTGAAGGCGTTGCAGGACGGGTTGATCCGCCAAGAGGAGATCGACACGGCCCTGCGGCGGCTTCTGCGCGCGAGATTCCGCCTGGGTATGTTCGACCCGCCCGAAATGGTCCCCTGGGCGCAGATCCCGATCGAGGTCAACGACAGCGAGGAACACCGGGCCCTGGCCCTGCGCACGGCGAGGGAATCGATCGTCCTGCTGAAGAACGGGGGCGACCTGCTCCCCCTGTCGAAAGACCTGGAATCGATCGCCGTGATCGGCCCGAACGCCGACGTCGCGGCGGTTCTGCTCGGGAACTATTTCGGAACGCCCTCCCATGCGGTTACCGCCCTGGAGGGCATCCGAAAGGCCGTCGGCCCCTCGACCGCGGTGCGGTACGCACGCGGGTGCCGAATCTCCGGCGAGGATCGCAGCGGGTTTCCGGAGGCCGTCGAGGCGGCGGCGGCTTCGCAGATCGCCGTGCTCTGTCTCGGGTTGTCGCCGCAGCTTGAGGGAGAAGAAGGCGACGCCGCCGATTCCGAGAGCGGGGGAGACCGCCGGCACATCGATCTTCCGGGCGTCCAGGAAGAACTGCTGCAGGAGATCCACGCCACGGGTACGCCGATCGTCCTGGTGCTCTTCGGAGGCAGCGCGATCGCCGTGAACTGGGCCGAGGAACACGTTCCCGCGATCCTGATGGCCTGGTACCCGGGAGAGGAAGGCGGCACCGCCGTGGCGGACGTGATCTTCGGCGACTACAACCCGGCCGGCCGGCTGCCGGTGACCTTCTATCGTTCGCTCGACCAGGTTCCGCATTTCGAGGACTACCGGATGCAGGGCCGCACCTATCGATATCTCGAACAGGAGCCGCTCTACCCGTTCGGCTACGGTCTGAGCTACACCCGGTTCCGCTACGGGAACCTCGCGATCGATCCGGAAACGGCCGACCCGGAGGGGATCGTCAGCGTCGAGGCCGACGTCGAGAATGTCGGCGGGAGGGCCGGGGACGAGGTCGTGCAGCTCTACGTCTCGGACCTGCAGGCCTCGGCGCCCGTGCCGGTGCGGTTCCTGCAGGGGTTCGAGCGGGTGCGCCTGGAACCGGGCGAACGGCGGCGGGTCGCCTTCCGGATCGATCCGGCCCGGCTCTTCCTGGTCGATCGGCACGGAAGACGGATCGTCGAACCGGGCGAATTCCGTGTCTGGGTGGGCGGCGGACAGCCGGGCCTGCGCGGATGCACGGAGGCGGAGGGGACGCTGGTCACCGACGTCTTCGAGATCGTCGGAGAGGTCCGGGTGATCGGCGAGCCTTCTTCCTGGACCCGGAAAGGCTGACGGGGCGGCGCCCTTCCCGCGGTTCACCGTGGTTCGTAGGCGTCGGACCCTTTCAGGGGCAGTTCCACCAGCCAGATGTTCCGGTAGGAGACGAGGTCCCCGTGATCCTGCAGGAGCAGGGGGCCCGGTTCCCAGACGTCGGTGTCGATCGGGGCGCCGGTGACCCCCGGCAGCTCGATGTTGTTGTGGATCACGACGCCGTTCTGCAGGACGGTCAGGCGCGTCTTTTCCACGACCTCCTTGCCGTCGCACCGGGGGGCCCGGAAGAAGACGTCGTAGGACTGCCACTGCATCGGGGGTTTGCAGGCGTTCACGAGGGGAGCGAACTGGTCGTAGACGGCGCCGCAATCGCCCTTGCCGGGAACCTCCCAGCCGTAGGAATCGAGAACCTGGATCTCGTAGCGGCCCTGCAGGAAAACGCCGCTGTTTCCCTTGGCCTGTCCGGCGGCCTCCGGCATGTCCGGGCAGCGGAATTCGATGTGCAGGAAGAAATCGGTGAACCTCTGCTTCGTCATGATGTCCCCGGTTCCGGGGACGACGTGGAGGACGCCGTCTTCCACCTTCCATCCGGGGGCGCCGCCCTGTCGGGTGGTCCAGTTGCTCGTATCGAGATTGTTGAAAAGAAGCACGGCTCCTTCGGGCGGGTTCGAGTCGATTTTCATCCTGACGATCCTTTCCTCCTTGAGGGGTGAACGGCGACGGATTCTGCGGGGGGCCGGCGGGATCGGCAACCCCGAAGACCACAGGGCCGCGGCCTTTTCCCGAGGGGGGATCCGGCGCAGAGGACGAAGGCGTGCTATGGTATCAGCAGGATTGCGACGCTCCCCCCGCCCTTTCCGGAGCGGTTTCGAGAGATGTTTCCGGGGGCGGACGTCGCGAATCCGGGAGGGGGCTCCATGAAGAAGTTCTTCGGAATCCTGGCGATCGTCGTGCTCGTGCTGATCGTGATCGTCGTGCTGATCGGCGTGAGGATCTGGAATCATCTCGATCCCATCGTCGCGAACCTCATCCAGACCAAGGGGTCGGAGGCGTTGGGGACCGAGGTGCTGGTGGACGAAGTCGATCTCTCGCCTTTCGCAGGCAAGGGGTCGCTTTCGGGCCTGACGATCCGCAATCCGGAAGGGTACCAGAGCACCAACGCCTTCGAACTGGGCAAGATTGCGTTGCATATCGACCTGGGCACCGTGCGGTCGGACCCGATCGTCATTCCCGAGATCGTGATCGAGGACGTCACCGTCAACTTCGAGACAGGCATCGGGGCGACCAGCAACCTCTCGCAGCTTCTGGAGAATGTTTCCGGGGAAGCGGAGGAAGAGAAGGAAGCCGAGGCGCAGGACGAGGAGGAAGAGGAAGGACCGGGGGTCCTGATCCGGGAACTGAAGATCCGGGGCGGGGAGATTCACGTGATGACGGCCGAAGCGCCGGGCAAACGGGTCACGCTGCTGCTGCCCGATATCGAGCTGAAGGATCTCGGCGCGGCGGAAGGGGGCGTGGGCGCCGAGGAAATCACGAGAATCCTCGTC
Source organism: uncultured Verrucomicrobiota bacterium (assembly GCA_964395275.1). Taxonomy (GTDB): domain Bacteria; phylum Verrucomicrobiota; class CALLYA01; order CAYNBQ01; family CAYNBQ01; genus CAYNBQ01. The sequence goes on along the minus strand of CAYNBQ010000052.1, from coordinate 884 downwards.
GGCACGCTGATCAAGAGCACGTTCACCGCCGTGCTGAGTTCCCCGGATTTGGCGATCGAGGGCGCGGCGGCGATCGGCAGAATCGCGCAGGACGGGGCGAAGGACGCGGCGGAAGTGCTCGGCAAGACGGCGATCTCGGTGATCTCGGGCGCGGGTTCCACCGTGGGAGAGGTCGGCAAGGGAGCCGGAGGCATTGCCGAGGGCGTCGGAGGCCTTCTGGACGGTGTGCTTGGAGGCAAGGGGGGCGGGGAGGAATCGAAGGATGCCGGGGAGGCGGCCCCGGAGGGGGAATGATCCCGGGGACGAAGCGGAGACGGGCCGCGAGGCGGTTGCGAAAGGGATCGATGTTGTCGACGGCGGCCGGGACGAAGTGTTTCCCCGGGGGCGTCACAGGAACCATCCGTTGGGAGAAGACGGGATGAAATTCTGGAAGGGGTTCGGGACGGGGTTGGCTGCGGCCGTCCTGGCGATCGGTTGCAGCAGTTCCGATTCGTTGATGGGAGACGACGGGACCACGAAGTTCAGCAACGAGTCGAGTTCCACGGTGACGGTCGCGGCCGCCGAAGACGAGAAGTTCGGAAGCTTCACGCTCGGCCCCGGGCAGTCGAAGAAGGTGGACCGGATGGGATCCCACATGGACTACACGTTCACATCGAGCGGCCCGGTGGAGAACATCGAGATCGAGGAGATCGAGGTGATCTTCACGGATCCGATCAACCTCTGACGCCCGGGATCGATCGGGTACGGCGAGGCAGGCGACGAGGCGCCGGGGTCGCCCTCCTTCGCGCCTGGGCCCTCCCTGCGGTCGGCCCGCGCTACGGAGGGCATACTTCGCTTTCCGGCGCGCGTTTCGGGGAGAGAAGCATAGCTTGCCATACGTAGCT
>CAYNBQ010000051.1:0-28402 GCA_964395275.1 uncultured Verrucomicrobiota bacterium | reverse complement strand
GGAAGCTCACCCGCGCCAGGGTCTCCGTCGGATCCGTGATCTCGATTCCCTCCTTCGCCTCCACCGCCTGGTGCAATCCCTCCCGCCAGGTCCGCTGCGGCATCATCCGCCCCGTGAACTCGTCGACGATGACGACCTTGCCGTCGACGACCACGTACTGCTTGTCCCGGTGAAAGAGTTCCCGGGCCGTCAGGGCCTGTTTGACGAGTTCCTCGCGACGGCTCGGCCCCCGCCACAGCCCCGGAAGCGCCGAACAGAGTTCTTCGAGCCTTCGGCGTCCCTCCGGCTTGAGCTCGACCTCCCGGTAGCGCAGGCGGACCTCGTAGTCGATGTCGCGAACGAGGGAACGGGAGATCTCCTCGGCGATCCGGCAGGCGTCGCGCAGGCTATCGTTCTCGTGCCGGCTCGAGATGATCACCGGCGTCACCGCCTCGTCGATCATCACGCTGTCGGCCTCGTCGACGATCGCCGCGTGCAATCCACGCATCACCAGCCCCAGCCGTTCCGCGATGCCCGGATCGAGCAGCAGGCGCACCTGCCTGCGAACCCCGTCCTGCAGGTCCCCGAGCCGGAGCCGGTCCCGCAGGAAATCCGCCACGATCTCCTTGCCGGTGCAGTAGGTGACGTCCTGCGCATAGGCCCTGCGCCGCGCCGCGGCGTCCATCTCGCCGGTAACGAAACCGACCGACACCCCGCAATACCGGTACAGGGGCTCCATCCAGCCCGCGTCCCGTTCGGAGAGGTAATCGTTCACCGTGACCAGGTGGAACGGGCGGCCGGTCCATCCGCCGAGGATCGCCGAGAGTCCGGCCGTGAGGGTTTTCCCCTCGCCCGTGGCCATCTCCGCCAACACCCCCGCGTGCAAGGCCAGGCTGCCCGCGAGCTGCACCACGAAGGGCCGCATTCCCACGGTCCGGTCCGCCGCCTCCCGCAACGCCGCCAGCGCATCCCGCAACGTCTCGTCGCCGATCCGTCCCGACCGCCGGAAGACCGCGCGGAACTCCGCCAACCGTTCCTTCAACCGCCGGTCCGAAAGCGTCCGATACGCCCCGGCCCGTCCGTCGATCTTCTCGGCATCGGCCAGGAACGATTCCAGAAGCGAAGAACGTCTCCTGTAGCGCCCGACGAGTCCGTCGACGAAGGCGTCCAGTCCCTTGTGCAGCTTTTCGGGCCGCACCACCTCCGTGCGCCGCATCTCCGAGGTCGGGGTCAACACCGCGCCGTCCCTCCCGCGCTCAGAGCCCGTAGCGCCGCTGCAGAAGCTGCCGCAGTTTCCGGGACCACTGCACCAGCAGCGGTTCGGGCGGACAACGGAATCGGATCCGGCCGGACAGGCCGTGGAACAACTTCGCCCCCGAGGCCGGATCGACCGTGGCGATCACCCGGAAAAAGGGTTCCGCGGCCCGCATCCCGGTCTGATCGTCCAGCGCCACCGCCACCTCGCCGCCCGCGCGCCAGCCGAGGGCCGCCGAGGGCAGCATCTCCTGCTCAGCCTGGATCACCTTCTGTTCGACGACCGGCAGCGGGATCCCAGACTGCCCCCGCAGCCGGATCTCGGCGTCGACGACGCCCCGTTTCCCGCCCTCTTCCACGAAGATCCTCGCGGCCTCGCTCTGCGGCACGATCGCCGTGAACTCGAAACGGCTCGCGTCCACGATCCGGCCGATCGAAGTCCCTCTCGGAACCCATGCGCCGGTGTACTCGTCCAGGTCCGGCGCGATCCATCGGCCGGCCTGGCGAGCACGCACCGTCAGCGATTCCTTCTGCTGCTCGAGCCGTTCCAGATGCTTGCGGACCGCCCGGATATAGGCTTCCACCGGGGCGAGGTCCGCCGTGGCGTTCTTCATCGCGCGCCGCCGCGTCGCTTCGGCTTCGGCCAGTTTCGCCCGGGCCATTCTCAGCTCGAAATCGAGCGCGGGATCCTCCAGCCGCAACAGGGCCTGTCCGGCACGGACCTCCGCGCCCCCGGGCGTCAGCACCTCGACCACGCGGCCCGCCGCCTCCGTCACCACCTCGGTGTACCGCTCCGCCTGGAGGACCCCCGGCGCCTTGAAACCGGCCGGGAACGGAACCAGCCGGAGGAACCCGAGCAGGATCACCACCGTCCCGAGACTCACCGCCACCGCCCGCAACCGCGTGCGTTCGAGCCGCGGGTTCGATGCCAGGTAGTGGATGAAACGACCGACCGGAACGATCACCCAGGCCACCAGGCAGACGACCGCCATGATGATGCCGGCAAGAAGAAAACGGTCCGCCACGAACAGCAGGATCCCCGTGAAGACCACCACCCGGTAGATCCCGCTCAGGATCCCGAAAACCACCAGCCAGGTCGCTTCCCGGCGGCTCTGCGTCGGGCTCTCCGCCTTCTCGTAGCCGAACGCGTATTTCTCCACCAGGTAGCGCAGGTGCTGCGACGACTGCGTGTGGAGATTCGGGATGTCGAGCAGGTCGGAGAGGATGTAGTAACCGTCGAACCGCAGCAGCGGGTTGCCGTTGAACAACACCGTCGAAACCGACGCGATGAACATCATGTTGTACGCCAGGCTGTGCAGCGTCCCCGGGGAGGTCCACGCCCAGACGAAGGCCGCCACGCCCGCCACGAAGATCTCCACGATCATCCCCGCGGCGCCGATCAGGGCCCGTTTCCATCGGCTCCGCAGGGCCCAGGAGGAGGTCGCATCCATGTACGGGATCGGCGTGAAGATCAGCAGCATGATCCCCATCGTGTGAACCTCGCCCCCGAACTTCCGGCACATGTAGGCGTGCCCGAACTCGTGAAGCCCCTTGGTCAACACCAGCGCCACGTAGAGCAACGGCAGGTTCTGCGGCGCCAGGATCCCCTGGCTCTGGTCGACCAGCTCGCCGAAGTGATCCACCACGATCTTCAGCGCCAGGCCGACCACCACGAACCAGATCGCCGCCCCGACCGGGCTGATCAGCTTGCCGACCACCGGCAGCGTCCGTTTCAGGAACTCGTCCGGATCCAGTAGCGGGAAGCGGGCGAACATGATGCTCTGCAGCTTCGACTGGATCTCCTTCTGCCGCCGTTTCCGATACCGCTCGAAAAGCTGAACGCTGTCGCCCGGAAGATCGTACTGGAGCAGGTTCGCGTAATAGATCTGGGAGAGGAGACGGATCACGTCCTCCTGGCCCGGGGCGCCTTCCGGATCGCTCTCCAGCGTCTCTTCCCAGACCTCCCCCACGGTGCGTCCCGGTCGCAGGCGCGCCACGAAATTCCACGCCTCGGGACGCATCCGGAAGAACTGGTTGTTGAAGGGATCCTGCAGGACGTACCAGCGCTGACCGCGAAAGTACTGCCGGCGGACCTTCACCTGGGGCCGGAGCGAGATCGACTGGCCGGCGATCCGGTACCACGATTCGCTGAATGTCCGGCCCGCTTCCGGCATCTTCGGTCTCCGTCTCCTACATCCACAGACGCAACCGGAGGAAATCGATCGTCCGGTGCGTGTAGATCCACAGGATGTTCCGTTTGCCCGCGTTCACCTTCGCCACACCGGTCATCCCGGGACGCCACCAGGGTTGCGGTTCGCCTTCCAGGCCGCAGCGAACCGTGAAGACGTTCTTGCCTTCGACGGCCTCGGCCGCCGGGTCGATCCGCTCCACCCGCACCGGGAATTTCTCGGCGGGCCGGCTGGCGAAGGCGATCTGACCCGGCGCGCCCTCGCGGACCTCGTGGATGTCCCGCTCATCGACCTTGAGTTTCACGTACATCTGTTCCGGCCGCGCCACGCGGAAGAGAACGTCTCCCTGGCGCACGGGGGCGCCGACCCGCTCGCGCAGGTCTCCCTCGACGATGACGCCGTCGAACGGCGCGCGGATGCGCGACTGCCCGATCTGGTAGCGGACCAGGGCGAGTTTCGCCGCCGCCTGTTCCGCCAGGGCCCGCGCGATCCGCATCGAGGCCAGGTCCCCGTCCGCCCTCGCCTTCTCCGCCTCGCGAAGGTAGCGCGTCTGATCGGCCGCGGCCGCCGCCTCTTCCAGGAGGAGGTCCCGGGTGTCGAGTTCCAGAAGCACCTCGTCTTCCTTCACCGGATCGCCGACCGTCCGGAAGACCTCCCGGATGTACCCGTCGTAGGGCGCCGGGACGTATCCCACCATGTCCGTGTGCACCTCGAACGGCGCTTCCACCCGGTACTCCATCCGCCCGAAAACGAGGATTCCCAGGACCACCGCGCCCACCAGCGCCAGGACCTTTGCGAAGGTGTGTTCCACCCCGACCAGTTTCCCGAGCTTCTCCCGCGTCCACGCGTACCACCGGGCGCCGAACCAGCGGTCCGTTCGTTTCAGGTCGTCCAACCGCCGCGCCGCCAGGTCGCAACACAGCCGCAACAGGCGGATCTCGGTCTCCGTGAACGGACCCGACGCCCGTTCGCAGGTCACCACCGCCACCGCCTTGCCGTCCACCCGCAGCGGCGCCGACGCCAGGTAGGCCACCTGCTGCGACCGGGCGTAGATCTCGTGGTCCCGGGTGATCAACCCGGAGCCCTCGGGCGCCGGCAGGAGGATCTCGTCGTCCTGGTCGAGCGATTCCTCCATCGCCGCTTCCAGGGTGGTCACGGCATCCATCTTGCGGTCGAACCGCTCCGTGTGACTGATCGCCCGCAGCCGGACGTATTCCTCGTTCTCCAGCCAGCCGACGCTCACCCGGTCGCAGCGCAGACGCGCCGCCAGCTCGTTGCAGAAGGTCAGGGCGACCGCAAGAAATTTCTTCTCGCGATTCAGCGAAACCATCAGGTCGACCGCCGAGGAGAAGTTCTCCACGTCGCGTTTCGCCTGTTCCAGCAGCAGGCCCGTGCGGTACGTTTCCGGAACGTCCGCGATCAGCAGCAGCCTCTCGAGGATCTCGCCGGCCCGCTCCGCTCCGCCGTCCCGCAGCAGGAAAAGCCCGACGCACGGCGTCGTTTCGTCCCCGGTCTTCAGCCGGACCGCAACCACCTTCTGCGGCCGCCCGCCCGCCGCCGCCGGGAGATCGGCCACCAGCCCCCCGCCCGCGCCGTCGGCCGCCGCCCGCTCCGCCCAGGAGGCGAGATGATCCAGGAACGGTTCCAGCCCCCTGCGTTCGTTCCCGGCCGCCCAGACCGCGATCCGACGCCAGGGCTCCTCCCCGTCGTTCCCGCGCAGCAGGACGACCCCGCAGACCGCCCCCGCCGCCGCCGACATCGCCTCCACCAGCGAGGGCCAGAAATCCTTCGGTTCGGCCGCGGTCCGGCGGATCCGACGGATCTCTTCGACGACTTCGGCCCCTTCCGGGAACCCTCCGAGATCACGATCCGGCATGCTGATCTCCGTCCACGTACATCGAACCGGCCACCCCGGGTCGCACCTCCCCGTCGGCGTTGTCGAAAACCGCCTTCACCTCCTGCAACCCGCTGGCGGGATCCACGACCGGCGAAATGAAGGAGATCGTTCCGTCCCGCACGACCGGCCGTTCCCCGGCCTCGATCCGCAGCTTGACCGGCTGTCCGACGCGCAACGATCGGGCGTCCGCCGCATCGAGATTCGTCACCAGGTAGCACCTCGTCGTGTCCACCACCCGGATCAGCGGCTCGCGGCTTTCGCAGCTCTCGCCTTCCTCGATCAGGATCTCCGCAACCTGGCCCGCCCTCGGCGCCACGATCTCCCGGCGCCGGAGCTGTTCCAGCGCCATCTTGTACTCGATCTCCTCCCGCTTCTCGTCCATCAGCGACTTCTCGTGCTCGGCCACCGCCAGAAGGTGTTCCAGTTCCTTCTTCTTCAGTTCGTCCTGGCTGACCGACCGGGTCGTCTCGTACAGGCGCCGGGTCCCTTCCAGATCCAGTTTCAGGGTTTCGGCACGCGCCTTGGCCGATTCCACTTCGACCTTGCTCTCCCAGATCAGCCGGCGACGCTCGACCTCGAGTTTCTCCAGTTCGTCGTCGAGCCGGATCAGGGTTTCCCCGGCCTGCACCTTGTCGCCTTCCTCCACCGGAATCTCCGCCACCCGGCCGGCCACCGACGCGCTCAACGTCGCGTCCCAGATCGGTTCGGTGATCCCCGACCCGAGGTTCCGCAGATTCTCCCAGTCCGATTCGCCCGATACCGCTCCCACGGAGATCGGCGGCAGACATGCGGCGAGAACGACGAGTCCGATCCGTCCGACGAAGCCTTTTCTCATCCCGATCGCCCTTCTTCCGAACATGGCGCCCGTCCCGGTCCGATCCCGCACGCTCTTCATCGGGGCACCGGCCGGTCCGTCGGCGCAATCACCGTCTTCTTCCCCTCCCGCGGTTCTCGGGATTCGTCCACCGGCGGCCGCGGTACCGCCTCCGAAGACGAAATCCGATCCCCCGGAGATCCGTCCGAACCCGTCCGGCCGCGCGGAACCGCCGTTCCGCCCCGGGGCGCCGCCCCCTCCGCCGGCGCCGGCGCCGCCGGATGCACCCCTGCGGGCACGACTTCGCCCATCGGAACCAGCTCATCGGCGGTTGGGGACGCCGTCACCGACGCCAGCAGATCCGCGCCCGTTTCCGCCGGACGATCCTCCAGGCCGCGGTTGATCAACACGCTTCCCTCCGCCAGTTCGAGTTCCAGCATCGCCTTCTTGAACGCGATCAGGCTGCGCAACTCCGCGATCCGCGCCTTGGAGAGGTCTTCCTCGATCTCCAGCACCCGGCGGCTGTCGCTCTTGCCGGCCGCCAGCCGTTCGAGTTCGACGTCCAGCAGCCGCTGGTTGAATTCCGCCACCAGTCGCTGGTCGGCGATGCTCTGGTGGGTGTCGGTCACCTTCGACATCGCCGCCCGCACGGCGTTGGCCACCTCCACCTCCACCGATTTCAACTCGACCAGCGCCTTTTCCTTGCGCAACCGGGCCATCTCCAGATCGGAAGCGCCCCGCAGATTGCCCCCGAGCGGGATGCGCAGCGTCACGCCGAGACTCCACGCGTCGTAATCGCCGCTGGTCACCCGGTCGAAGGAATCGCCCTCATCCCAGCCCAGGCCGTTGAAACCGTAGCTGCCGACCAGGTCGAGCTGCGGCCAGCGCTGGTTTTTGGCGTAGACCAGCCGCAGGTCTTCCTGTTCCACCTGCTTGAGCTGCCGGAAATATCCGGGGTTCAGTTCCAGCGAACGCCGCACGCTCTCCACGAAATCCATCTCGGGCAGGGCGTCGTCGGGTTTGCTCGACGCCTCGATCCGCACGTCCCGGTCCCCCGCCGATTCCGCCAGGATCGTCAGCATCCGGTTGTTGGCGTCCACCCAGCGCTGGTGGGCCAGTTGCAGGCGCGCCCGGCGCGTCGCCACCCCCGCTTCCGCCTGGAAGACCTCCAGTTCGGACATCTTTCCCGCCTTCACGCGTTCGCGGTTGTCCTCCAGGATCTTCTCCGCCATGCGAACCGATTCTTCCAGCGTCTTCAGCTCCTCCTGCGCCAGCACCAGGTCCCAGTAGGTGGCTTCCGTCGCCGACACCGTCGCCATGAGCTGCTGCCGCAGTTCCTGCTGCGCGATCTCCGAACCGGCCTGCGCCAGGCGGATCCGCGTCATCGTCGCCACGTAGCCCGCGTTCTTCAGCAGCGGCTGCGTGATGCTGATCCCCGCAAACGAATTGTACTCGTTCGCGAACGGCGTCTGGAAAAACTGGTTCGTCAGGTTGTTCGACAGGTCGCTCAACGAGTAACCGATCCGATACTGCGTCCCCAGGGGGAGCAGGCCCTCGACCGAGGCGTTGTAGAGCGTGTTCGTCTCGATGAAAAAGGGGCTGAGCTGGTTCAACGACTGCTCGACCGTGTTCTGCCGGGTGTTCTGTTCGCCTTCGACGGAGGCCACGAATTCCGGCTCGAAGACCCCTCTCTCGCCCCGGATGTTCTGCTCGGCCACCTGGTAGTTCAGATGCTCCGACCGGATTTTCAGATTCCTCGCGACCGCCAGATCCACGCATTCGCGGATCGTCAGGGAATGCACCAGCGGTTCCTCCGCCGCCAGCATCGCCGGCAGAAGGAGGATCGCCGCCGCCGTTGTATATCGCTTGACAATCTCGATCATGGACCACCCCTGGTTCGTCGGCCGGACGGAAAAGAAATCCCATCTCGGCGTTCGTGTCAAAGACCCCGCGTCCCGCGGTTCATCCGTCGAACCGACCGCACCTTATATCAACCCGGGGCCCGGGTGCCGAGATCGCCCTTCCGCGGTGCGGCCGCGCCCCGTACGGACAGGGCCCGTCCGGACGGCGCGCGGCAGGATGAGGCCGAACCGCGAAATCTGTGTCGCGGAGGCATTTCTCCGAACCGCAACGCCTTCCGCCGGACGGAAGGCCGTTCGCGGACGCGGAGCCCGGGGCCGCTCCGGATCGCCGCGCGCCCGCCGGAACGAAGGGGGAAAATCCCGACTGCAGCCCGCCTCCCTTGCCGCCTCCGGCGGCGTCATGGGATGATCGCCGCCCGATGAAGACGCGATCCTTCCCGGCGCAGCGCCTCCTCCTGCTGTTGGCCGTCGCGGTCCCGGCCGCGGCGGGCTGTTCCCGGCGAACGGAATCCTCGAAGGTCGTCGTACGGATGTCCTTCTGGAACGGGGACATGGAAGCGCCCCTGCGCCGTCTCGAGATGGAATACGAACGCCTGCATCCGGAGACGGACATCGTCCTGGAACTCCAGTCGGGCTGGGAATACGACATGTGGATGCGCGTCCAGATCCTCGGCCGGCGTCCGCCCGCCGTCATGCAGGCCCAGTGGAGTCAACTCGACCAGTACACCCGGAACGGGAAGCTCGTACCCCTGGATCCCCTCCTGGAGGAACCGAATCCCTACGCCGGCGTCCGCTGGAAGGACCAGTATTTCCAGGCACGGCTCGATTCCGTGCGCGACGTTCACGGCGACCTCTACATCGCGCCGCTCAACCAGGTGAAGACCGCCGTCTTCTACAACCGGGAGATCTTCCGGGAATGCGGGGTCTCGCCCCCCAGGACCTTCGCCGAACTCCTCCGGATCTCCGAAAGGATCCGCCGGCACGGCTACGTCCCCATGGGCGTCGGCAACGTCGGCATGTCGGAGGTCGTCGCCTGGTGTTCCTCGGTCTTCTTCGATTCCGTCTATCGCGACGAGATCCCCCGGCTCGACGTCCTGCATCCCGACGGCCGGGTCGACGGAGAAGAGGTCCTGCGCGGATACCACCTCGGGATCATCGACCCCGCCGACCCCCGGTACGAAGAGATGTGGCGGATCTTCAAGCTCTGGTCGGCCACCTGGAACGCCGATTTCAACACCTCCGACGGCAACCGGATCCGCCGCGATTTCCTCGCCTCCCGCACCGCGATGATCCTCACCGGATGCTGGATGGTGCAGCATATCCTACTTGACATCGCCGACCTGCCCGAGGACGAACGCTTCTCCTTCGCCGTCTTCCCCCTGCCGAACATCACCCCGGAAACCTCGCCCTTCTTTCACACGCCCCTCGGATCCGTCGGCGCCGTCGGCGTCGGGTTCGTCCTGCCCGTCGACGCCGATCCCGAAGCCCGCCGCCGGGGCGTCGACTGGCTTCGCTTTCTCACCACTCCGCGCAACGTGGAGATCCTCCAGGAGAACTCGACCATGCTCCCCTGCATCCACGGGGTCCGGCTGCAGCCGGAGATGGAAGGGTTCCGCCCCCTGATGGACGGCACCTTCCCGGATCTCCGCATCCAGGAAGGATTCGTCTTCCCCGACACCCAGGCGGCCGACGTCTGGTTCCGCATCTTCCAGGAATACCTGGCCGGCCGGATTTCCCTGCGGGAACTCACCGCACGGTGGAAACCCGCCTGCGCCGAGGGGGTCCGGCGGCGCATCGCCGTGGAGGGATTCGATCCGAAGTCATGGTGACCCGTCCCGACACCCCCTCCCCCGATCGCAGGCGGCGCGCGCGGCGTCATCGGAAGAGCCGCGGCGTGGTCCTCCTGCTGATCCCGACCTTCGTCATGCTGCTCGTCTTCAGTTACTACCCCTTCTTCTCCGCGCTCTCCTACGCCTTTACCCGCTGGGACGGCATGAGCACGACGCGGGAATTCGTCTTCCTGGACAATTTCGCCGAGGCCTTCCGCAACCCGGAGTTCCGGATCTCGTGCGGAAACGTCGCCGTCCTGCTGATCGCCGCCGTCGTCAAGACCCTTACCATTCCCCTGCTGGTCGCCGAACTTCTCTTCGCCGTGCGGAACTCGCGGTTCGCCTACGCCTACCGGGTCCTTTTCGTCCTGCCGATGGTGGTGCCCGGCCTCGTTCTGCTGCTGATCTGGCAGCAGTTCTACCAGGGCGATTTCGGCCTCATCAACCAGCTCGTCCGGCTCGTCGGCGACCCCGGGTTCAAACATTCCTGGCTCGGCGACCCGCGGACGGCTCTCGGGGCGCTCGTCTTCATGGGGTTCCCGTGGGTCTCGCCCATCGCCGTGCTGATCCTGCTTTCCGGGCTTCTGTCGATCCCGGCGTCCCTCCTGGACGCCGCGCGGGTGGACGGCGCCGGCCTCTTCGCGCGGTTCGTCCACGTCGACCTGAAGCTGATCCTCGGACAGGTGAAGATCCTCGTCGTGCTCACCATCATCGGAGTGATCCAGGAATTCCAGGTGCAGCTCATCCTGACCAACGGCGGCCCGGGGACGGCGACGATGACGCCCGGGCTGCACATGTTCAACTACGCGTTCCGCTACGGACGGCTCGGATACGCCTCGGCCGTGGCGGTGATCCTCTTCCTGGTGATGCTGTCGCTGACCTTCCTCAACATGCGCTACATCCGATCGGACATCGAATATGAAGCCTCGTAAGCCGCGCGAACCGAACCGCACCGGAACGCTCCCCCGGGGCCGGCGTTTCCGCTCCGGCCGGATCGCCGCCCACGCGGCGCTCTGGCTCTTCATCGCCCTGTCGATCTACCCCTTCTTCTACATGCTGGTGATGTCGCTGAAGAGCAACATCCAGATCATCCGCGAGTTCTGGGCGATCTTTCCCGAACCCCGGCACTGGGAAAACTACGGCCGGGCGTGGACCGAAATCCGACGGGCCTTTCCGAACTCCATCCTGATAACGACCGCATCGTGCGCCGGCGTTCTCACGCTCGGGTGCGTCTCCGGCTACGTCTTCGCGCGGCACAGGTTCCGCGGCAAGGAGATCCTCTATTACGCGGTGGTCAGCCTGATGATGGTTCCCGGCATCCTCACGCTGGTCCCCGGGTACATGCTCGTGTCGAAGCTGCGCCTGGTGAACACCTACTGGGGCGCCATCCTGCCCTACATCGCCGGGGGCCAGGTGATGGCCGTCTTCATGTTCCGGAGCTACTTCGCATCGTTGCCGGAAGACCTGTTCGAGGCGGCGCGGCTCGACGGCGCCGGGGAACTGCGGATCCTCGCCTCGCTCGCGGTTCCCCTGTCGAAACCGATGATGGGCACGGTGGCGATCCTGACGGTGCTGGGCACCTGGAACGACATCATCTGGCCGCTGCTGGTGCTGTCGTTGAAGGATCACCGGCCGCTGACGGTGGCGCTGCTCTATTTCTCGCGGGGATACCGGGTGGAGGAAGGACCGCTGATGGCCGGCAACGTCCTGGCGTCGATCCCGATCATGCTTCTCTTCCTGGGAACGATGCATCTCTTCATCCAGGGCATCACCTCGGGCGGGCTGAAGGCCTGAGGGACCCGACCGCTCGGCCGGCCGAGGGATCCGCCCCCCTCACCGGGGCCGAAAGGAACCGGGACGGCGGGAGACATCCTCTCTCTCGGAGCCGCTCTCTCCCCGCGCGGTCCGCTCCGTCTTCGATTCACCGCCCCCTGGCGCAGCGGAACCCGACGTAGACGTCCGTGGTCGCCGGGAAGTAATAATCGCCGCGGTACGCACAGCGCAGGCGGGACGGTGCATCGACCCACGAGCCTCCGCGCGTCACCCTGTACGTCCCGCTCTCCGGTCCGGCGGTGTCGGGCTCCACAGCGCCGGAGTCGCCGTACCAGTCCCACGCATACCAGTCATGGCACCATTCCCGGACGTTCCCGGCCATATCGTAGAGTCCCTCGGCATGCCCCCACGGTTCGTAGTATCCGACGGGCGTTGCCCCGTCGTCGTAGGGATCGCCGCTGCCCCAGTAGTTCGCCTTCGATCCGTCGATGTGATCCTCGCAGCTTCCCCCGAGACTCGGCCAGGGGTAGTAGTGCCCCGACCGACCGCCCCGTGCCGCCTTCTCCCATTCCGCTTCCGTCGGGAGCCGATACCCGTTCTTCGTGAAATCACAGTTCCAGTCGGCGAAATCAACGCATCGTTCCAACCCTTCCCTGTCGCTGCGGTAATTGCAGTACGCCTGGGCCCCGTACCAGCTCACCTCGACGCAGGGAAGATCTTCCTTGCCGGGATTCACCACGAACGTCTCTTCCACGAAGCGGATCTCGCTCCCGCGGTATCCGGAATTCAGTTCCAGCAGGTACTGTCCGTCTCCCTCGGCGTTGCTGACGAGATACCCGTCCACCGTGATCAGGCCCTGTTGCCAGGCCCATTGCAGCATCTCGGCCATCCGCCGGTTCGTCACCTCGGTGCGATCCAGGTAGAAGGCGCTTACGTAGACCTCGTGCCTCGGACGCTCGTTGGCCGATCCCGTGCCGTACGCGTCCCCCATCGCGAAGGTTCCCGCGGGGATCGCCGTCATCCCTTCCGGAGCGGCGCCGCCGTCCGTACGAACGACGCGGTAGAACCTCGGCACCGGCATGGTGATCGTCGCATTCGAGGAGGTGATCCCCGACAACCCGTCCCAGCCCGCGATCCAGGGTCCCCCGGGATCGCTCGCCCATTCCACCCGGTACTCGCAACCCGGTTCGGGATTCGCCCAGGTCAGGGTTCCGTCCTTCCCGATCGAGGTGATCGAGAGAACCTCGCCTCCCGCCGCCCCGCCGGCCGCAAGGATCATCAGCATCCGGCAGATCCAGGCCTTTCCGCGCATTCCATCCGCTCCACCGTCTCGTTCCCGGACGACGGCGCCAGGATATCACCGGAAACGGCCGCGCGGCAAGCACAAAACCATGCGGCGCGGCGCTGCAGGCGTTTCTTCGCGGGTCGGGGCTCGTCGCGGTTGCACGGGGCGGGTCGGAACGCGATGCCTCCAGGCGGGCGTCAGAGGTCGCGTTCGTAGATCACCCAGTCGCCTTCCCGGCGTTTCCGGCGGAAACCGCAGGCCTCGTACATCCGGCGGGCGGGTTCGAAAAACGCGTCCGCGCCCGTGCGGACCTCGACCGTTTTCATCCCCGATTCGCGCAGCAGCCGGAGCGCTTCCTGGATCTGGCGCCGCCCGAGGCCCCGGCCCTGGAACTCCGGCAGGATGCAGTTGTGCCCGAGGACCGCCTTCGGCGCCTGCCGCGGATCCCACGAAACCATCCCGACCGGCTGTCCGCCCAAGCACGAGACGTAGGTGCAGGCGCCGACCGTGTCCGGATTCTGCTGGATCTCGCGTTCGAACTCGTCCAACGTCCGCCGGACGTCGATGCTCCCCAGGGAAACGTAACTGCGCCAGAGCAGGTCCAGAACCGTCCCGGGCGGGTAGCCCACCGCGGGTGTCAGGACCAGTTCCCCGTACATCCGGCTACCCCCGGCGTTTGCCCCGGTTCTTCAGGTAATGCAGAACCTGGCTCACGGGCAGCTCAACGCTCGACGGGCCGGAACGGATGTAGAACGATTCCTTGCCGTTGGCCCGCAGGAACGCCGGATCCGGCGAGGGACGGCAGAGGATCACCGCGATCTTCTTCCCGTCCAGCGTGATGATTTCGAAATCGATGTACTTGGAGAAATCCAGGCCGATATGCTGCTTGACCAGGTTCCGGAAATGCAGCCGACAGCGATCGTCGTTCCCGAACCCGTCGGGCCCGATCCCGAGAACCTCGCCGTCGTCGCCCACCCCCAGGAGGATGATCCCCCCGTCGGTGTTCAGGAAGGCGACCACCCCTTTCAGCCAGGCCAACTCGATCTCCTTGCCGTGCTGCCCGGTCTTGAGGTTGTGGCGCATCGTCGACTTGAATTCCACCTGCGTGCCTTCGCCGCGCCGAAGCAGTTCCGGCAACATCTCCTGAAGACCGTCCGCGCCTTCCATGGCGGGAACCAGAGCCTCGCCCCCTTTTCCCAGCCGCATCCCGAAAAAGGCGATCCCGAGCACGCCCATCCCGAGGATTCCGCCGAGGGTCAGGAAAAGGGTCCGGCGACGCCCGATCATCCCCACCAGATCCCGTTCCGGGACCACGACGGCGATCCAGATGTCGCCGCCGGCCTCGATCGGGGTGAACCCCGCCCACCAGGCCTCTTTCCCCACGCGAAACGAAACGGCGGATTGGGCCAGTTTCTGATGGTCCTGCCAGACGCCGACGGCCGCCCGCACCTCGTCGCGCCCGCACACCGCGACCGGCTCGAAGAGATCCGGCAGGGATTTCACGTCGACGTTCTCCAGGAACGACGGGCGACAGACCCGCCCGTCGCCGCTGAAGAGAAACGCGACGCCGTTGTCGGAAACCTCGATGGCGGCGATCTCATCCAGGATCTCCTGCAGGAAGACGTCGATCGCCGCGACGAAATCCCTCGTTTCTCCGCCCGATTCCAGGCGCCATCGCACGGCGCCCGTGACCCCCGGAACGCCGGCGGTATGGAAAACGTAGGGTTCGGTCCAGACCGGAGGGGATCCCGGCTCCGTTGCCATGGCGGCCTGGAACCAGGGTCGCGTTCTCGGGTCGTAGTCGAGTTTCTCCGTCCATCGGCGCTCCGGTTCGCTTCCCGCCGGATCCCCGCTCCAGGCCGTCCAGGCGACCTCCCCCGGGGCGCCCGGCGGAACGGAACGCGCCAGCCATCCCGTATCGTCGCGCGTGAGGAAGTATTCGGAACCGTCGGAAGACGCCAGGATCACTCCGGATATCTGCGGCGTTTTCGAAAGCAGGGGGACGACGAGACCGTTGATCCCGGACGGTTCGCCGATCGGCAGGAGGCCGGACTGCCCCCATTCGCGCAGCAGAAGGAGCTGCTGATTCGCCGGCTCAAAGAGGGCGCGGAACTGTTCCCGGACCCAGTCGACCGTCTCGTGGATCCGGGCCTCCGAGACGTCCCGCGATGCCTGCCTCGCCTCGATGATCACGAAGGCCAACATGGCCGCGACCGTCAGAAAAAGGACGCCGACCAAGGCGGCCACCAGCCGGCGCCGGCGCCGTTTCCCCGCGGCGTTCTTCGCCCCGATGCCGTTTCGTACGAACCCTCGCGTCATGCCCTGTCTACCCCGCGTTCTTCATCGACCCCGGTTCTCCCGCGGCCGGCCGGCGCCGCGGTCCGTCCCGCTCGGCCGTGCGATAAGAAACATCCGCCGCACGATTCCGTCCATCCCGGCCGCGCCTTCCGCAGGCCGGATCCCTCCGCGGCCCCCTTCATCCCCGCCGGCGCGTCCCGCGTCGTCATGCCTTCCAGGCGACGAGCACGCCGTCGCGAATCGGGGCGATCGTGGGCACCCAGCCGGGGGCGTTCATGATCGATTCCGTAAATCGGCGGATTCCCTCGACGGGTCCGCTCCGGTCCGCCTCGTCGAAGATCCGACCGTGGAAAAGCATGTTGTCCACCAGCAGGACGCCGCCGCGCCGGAGCTTTCCGTCGATCACGGGAAAGGCGTCCGGATAGCCTTCCTTGTCGATGTCGTTGAAGATCAGGTCGAAAGGCCCCTCGGTTCCGCGGAGGGTTTCGACGGCCTCGCCGACCGAATACTCGATCAGCCCGTCGTATCCCAGCGCCGAGAGATGCCGCCGCGCCATGGCGGAGAGTTCCTCGTCCCAGACGACGTGATGCACGACGCCGCCCCCGTTTTCCCGCACGGCGCGGGCGAACCAGGCGGTCGAATACCCGTAGCCGGAGCCGAGTTCGAAGATCCGGCGGGCGCCGATCATCCTCGCGATCTGGTAGCAGAAGAAGCCGGCCGAGGGACCGATGATCGGGAACCTCTCCCTGCGGGCGTATTCCTCCATGCGCACCATCTCTTCGGGACGCGGGGGAACCAGGCTGTCGAGATACTGCTGAACCACGGGCGGAACCGGATCGATCGGCACGATTTCGTCTCCTCGCCTATTTTTTTCTTCCGAAAACGACTTCGAGTCCGACGGCGTCGGTCGGGGGCAGAAGCACCGTCGGATTTTCTTCCCAGTACGCCTCGTCCCACGGGACCAGGAAGCCGTCGCCGGCGTCCGGCTCCACGCGGATCTCTCCGCCCTCCGCACGGACGACCGTGGCGCCCCCGGGAACGCCGCGTCCCGGGTGCAGGCGCATTCCGCGGAAAACGGCGGCGGGAATCTCCCCGCCCTTCCTGCGCGCGAGCTCTTCCTTCGCCCCCTGGGCCCAATGAATCGG
This sequence comes from uncultured Verrucomicrobiota bacterium, assembly GCA_964395275.1. GTDB lineage: Bacteria > Verrucomicrobiota > CALLYA01 > CAYNBQ01 > CAYNBQ01 > CAYNBQ01. The sequence goes on along the minus strand of CAYNBQ010000051.1, from coordinate 12,077 downwards.
CGCCATGAGATCCCGGTATCGGATCTCGCGTTTCCGCTCGTTTTCCCATCCGGACAGGAGGATCGCGGGACGAAGCCGCAGGGTGCCGCGGGGCTGGTTCGACACGATCGGCGGGTTCTCCTTCAGCAGGTCTTCCCGAAGGGGAAGGCGGAAGAACCCGTTGGAATCGATGCGCAGCGGGATCCGCCCGGATTCGCTCTCGATCGACAGATGGATGCTCGAGGGCAGAACCCGCTTCTTCCGGGTGCTCTCGACCCGGAGGGCCCATTCGAACCCGGCCGGGGGAATCGACGACCGCCCCGCGAGCATCAGCTCGTGGGCGATCCGGTACGGAATCGCCGCCCGGGGACCGCCCGGGTCCCCGGAATCCCCGGCCGCGCCCGATCCGCCGGCGAAGATCGTCGCTGCCGCCAGAAGGAACCCGATCGCCGCCGGCCCCATCCCGGCGATGCGCCGGAGGCGGCCGGGAAACGCCGTGCGCCCCCTCGAAGGCCGGTTTCCCCCTGCGCCGCGGGCGGCGTCGCCGTCGAATGAGTTCACAAGGATCTTCCTTCCAGGATCTGTCCGCGGATCCAGCCGTTCAGGATCGGGTCTTCGACGTCGTTCATCCATTCGATCAATCGGATCCGCAGCCGTTCCAGTTCGCCGGCGGCGGAAGGATCCCGGGCCAGGTTCCGGATCTCCCCCGGATCGCGTTCCAGATCGTACAGCTCATCTTCCGCCGCCGCATTCCAAATGTACTTCCACCGCCGATCCCGCACCATGCGCTGCGTATACAGACCGAACTGGTTCCCGTGATACATGGAGAAGATATCGTCTCTCCATCCCGGATTCCCGGATTCCGGCAACGGGATCAGGCCGTACCCCCGGAAGCCGGGAGGAACCGGCACGCCGGCGGCCTCGAGGAAAGTCGTCGCCAGATCGAGGCTCGAGCAGACGAAGCCGTCGCACGATGACCCCGCCGGGATCCGCCGCGGCCAGCGCATGACGAGAGGGACCCGAACCACGTCGTCATACATGACGAAGTGCTTGTCCATCATGCCGTGAGAGCCGCAGAGATCGCCGTGGTCGGTCGTGTAGACGACGAGCGTGTCGTCGCGGAGCCCGAGTTCGTCCAGCACCCCGAGAACGCGGCCTGCTTCGGCGTCGAGCTGGGCGATCACCCCCAGGCAGCGGCCGACCACCGGCGCCCAGTCGTCCCAGGTCCAATCGTCCACGCCCCAGGTGCGGCGCTGCTGTCGCTGCGCCGCGGGCTTGCCTTCCAGCGGATCGGGGAAGCCCGGCCACGGCGGGATCGTTTCGGGCGGATACAGGGAGTTGAACGGTTCCGGAGGAACGCACGGCAGATGCGGTTCTCCCGGATCCCACCGGAGAAAGAAAGGGCGCTCGGCGCGGCGCAGGAATCGAATCGCTTCCTCCGCCCCGTAGTGCAGGGCCGAGGCCTCCGGCGGCGCCGAATCGACGTTGCCGAACCAGCCTCCCGGGTGGGGTACCGGGGGAAAGCCGTCCGCCGCGCGTCGAGCCTGCAGCTCTTCTTCGGAAACGTACTCGTGAAATCCGTACTCCAGCGGCGTCCTGGTCCGATGGACGTGCCATTTCCCAATGTACCCGAGCCGGTATCCGGCCCCGGCCAACGCCCCGGTGAACGTGGGCAGTCCCTCGACCGACGGCCGCGGGGCCTCGGTATCCCAGTTCGCGATCGCCAGATGCTGGGTGGACCACCGCCCGTGGAGCAGGCAACTGCGCGCCGGCGTGCAGACCGGGATCGCCGTGAAGGCATGGGTGAAATTCACGCCGTCCCGCGCGAGCCCGTCCAGATGGGGTGTTTCCAACAGGGGATGGCCGTTCACCCCCATGCAGTCGAAACGGTGTTGATCCGAATGGATCAGCAGAATGTTGGGACGATTTCCCACCTCGCAACCGCGTCCTTCCCCGGATCGTTCCGCCGTCCGGACCGCCCCTTCCCCATCACGACGGCGGCCGCACCGGGGGCGGCCCCCAGCGCACCCCGGCCGATCGAATGCCGAAGAAGAGGTAGTTCAATGCAATGAGGAAATACCATACGCCGCCCAGCGGCAATTCGTACCCTATCACCGACAGGGCGGTCTTCAGCAGAATCGCCGGGGTCATCGCAACCACCGCCAGCCGCAGCATGGCCTGGAAGCCGAGAGGCGTCCGGCTTTTCGAGACGGCCAGCGACCCGATTCCGGCGTAGATCAGCGCAAGCAGGATGCGCGCGGCATACGATGAGCCCAGAAAGACCGGGTACAGCACCGGGATCAGAAGTTTCAGTCCCGCGTGCGCCCATCGCTCGACGTCGGCGGAGGTGATCGACAACGCCTCGTCCTGCGAGAACGCCGTGCTGCGCGTCTCCCGCGGGTTGATGCGGTAACTGACGTGGGTGCGGGTGACCAACACCGGCGCCTCGGTCTCGTCCAGCGAACGGATCGTCCCCGTCGTGTCGATGACCACCACCGGTTTCCCGTCGGACGGTCTGCGGATCTCGTGCGGCTGCTCGGCGTCGACGGACAACACGCCGTTCTCGATCTTCATGTCCGGAATCTGCGGCAGATAGACGGGCAACTCCCGTTCCGCGAACGCCTCGAGCCGGGAATGAATGGATCCCACCACGGGGATCCAGCACACCGCGAGCAGCGCGAAGAGGTAGAGAAACCCGGTTCCCCGCCACAGGCGGGCCGCCTCCCGGTAGAAGGCGCGTGAGTAGAAGGCCAGGACCGGCGCCTGGAAGATGGTGTATCTTCGGGTTTCGCTGGGCACGGCGGACATGCGCGTTTCGACGACCTCCGCGGATTCAGAAGGGGATCCGCGATCCCGGCAGTCTGCCGCGGCCGGGGCTCTGCGACAAGGACGGGCCCGCGGATTCCGGCCGACCGGAGCGCAATGTCTCGATCTCGACGGAGGCCATCAGGAACGGGCCGATCCCCTTGGGATCATTCGAAACGACGGTTTCCGAGACATAGTAGCGGAAACTCCCGTCGCGCCCCGCCGGCCCGCCCAGCCCCGCCACCGCGCAGATCCCGGACAGATTCGTCTTCCCGTCCGGATCCGTGCGGACGAAGCGATCCACGATGCCCCGATACCCCCGAAACGCCTTCCCGCGGAAGGAGGCGTCGAGATATCCCTTCCGGACCCCTCTGGCGAAGGCGTAGACGAACATGCACGAGGCGGACGCCTCAAGGTAGTTGCCCGCCCGGTCTCCCCGGTCGAGAACCTGGTACCAGAGCCCCGTTTCGGGATCCTGCACGCGCGCCGTCGCCGCGCAGAGGTCGCGGAAGACCCGGACGATCGCTTCCCTCTTCGGATGATCGGCCGGGAAGGAATCCAGCGCATCGACCGTTCCCATGAGATACCAGCCCACGGCGCGTCCCCAGAAACTCGAAGAACACCCGGTCGCCGGATCCGCCCAGGGCTGCGTGCGGGATTCGTCCCACCCGTGGAAGAAGAGCCCCGAAACCGGATCCCGCGCGTGCTCGGCCGGCAGGAGGATCTGGCGGGCCGCGTCGTCGAAATCGTCCCGGGTCCCGAACCGGCGGGCCCATTCGGCGTAGAAAGGTGCGGCCATGTAGACGCCGTCGAGCCACATCTGCTGCGGATATTTTTTCTTGTGCCAGAACCCGCCCGAAGGCGTGCGTGGCTGCGCCTTCAACTGGCGGATCAGGCGTCCGGCCGCCCGGATCCAGCGGTCGTCTCCGGTGCGATCGTACAGGAAAAAGAGGAGCCGTCCCGGGCAGATATCGTCGAGACGCGCCCGGTCCGGATCGAGCGTGCGGATCGTTCCGTCGTCCGCGACGAATCGGCCGAGGTTCGATTCGACGTACCGCAGGTACCGGTCGTCCCCGGTCTTCTCCCAGACCCGCGCGATTCCCTCCAGCAGCACGCCCATCTGGTAATCCCAGCGGTCCGACACGACGGGCCGTCGCACCAGGACCGAATCCGCCATGCGGACCGACCATTCGACTCCGCCCGCAACGGGAACGCCCCGAAAGAGCAGCGCCGCGCACAGGAAGAATCCGCCCGACACGCGCCGAAGGCCCCCGTTCCCGCGGGGCCGGCCGGTCCGCATCCGGCGGGGGGAAGGCCCGGTTCGAAAAGGAACGTCCGAGGACGGGCCGAACGATCGGAACATCAATGCGACGAACCGCTGCGGCGGGACGCGATGAGGATCAGCCGCGGGGAACTGTCCGAATACGGGGTCCCGTCGTAGTTTCCGAACGCGCGGATATCGGAAAAGCCGACCGACTGCAGGAGATGGATCGCCTCGTTCTTCTCCAGCCAGCGATAACTCTGCTCGAAAGACCATCGCCGGACCTTTTCCCCCTCGCCTTCAAGGAAGACGTGTTCGACGCGCACGACCTGCGATTCCCGGTCGATCTTCACCTGTCGGGCCCGCTCGACCGTGTGGAGGCCGGTCTGCGGGTTGATTCCCTCCCGCACGACCTCTTCTTCCCCCTCGCGACGTCCCCCCATCACCCTCGGCGAGGCCAGGTCGAAAACCGCGATCCCCCCCCGGCGCGTGTGGGCGTACACGCGGCCGAAACAGACGCCGAACGCCCGCTGGCTCGACAGATGCAGCAGGGAGGACGACGGAACGAGAACCGCCGGAAAGACCTTGCCGAGATGCAACGATTCCAGATCGGACTGCCTGAGCGTGATCAGGGATCGCACCGACTTCTTCTCCGAACGGACCCGGGCCTTGGCCACCGCGTACATCGCGGGCGACATCTCCACGCCGGTGACGGTGAATCCGGCGCGGGCGAGCGGAACCACGAGCCGACCCGTGCCGCAGGCGACCACGAGGATGGGAGGACGGGTCTTGCGAACCAGGTCGACGAAGAAATCGAGGTCCTCGGTCTGTTCCGAAAGGCTCCAGTCGTAGAGTCGGGCGAAATCTTTGTCCCAGCAGGCGTCGGATTCACTCATCGTCGGTCCCGGATCGACCCGTCGCGGGGAATCGGTTCTGCCCCCGGCGGATCCTCCCTTCGCATCATCCATACAGGATCCCGGCCGAAACGGCAATAAACAACGCGAAGGGGCGGCGGAAACCGCGGGGAGAAGGGCGACGGACGAAGCGGGAACGGAAGGCGGGCCGGAGGCCGGACCGCGGCGGCCCGGGACAGGGGGCGGCCCGCGTTTCGACCTGTTGCGGATCCCCTTTTCCCGCATTGACCCGTCCCGCGCGCGAACTCGATGATCGGCCCCCATGAAGAAACGAGCCGCGTTCTTCTCCGACGACCCCGCCGCCGTGGCCCGCGTCTACGGCGCGGGACGCATGGAGGAGGTCGCCCGCCGCACACGTCTCGACCCCCGGGTCCCGGTTACGTCGCGGACCTTCCAGGAACACCTTCCGGCCCTGCGGGATGTCCAGGTGATCTTCGCCACGTGGGGGTTCCGGCCCCTGCGCCCCGATCAGCTCGACGCGATGCCCTCCCTGGAAGCCGTCTTCTACGCGGCCGGTTCGGTGCGGGCATTCGCCGCGCCGCTGCTCGAACGGAACATCCTGCTCGTCAGCGCCCGGGCGGCCAACGCCGTTCCGGTGGCCGAGTTCACGCTGGCGCAGATTCTTCTTTCCATGAAGGGATACTTCCGCAACAGCGAGGATTGCCGCGACCCGCGGAAGCGGATCGAGGGCCGCTGCGCCGTCGGCCCGGGGATCTTCGGGGAAAAGGTCGCCGTACTCGGTCTCGGCGCCGTCGGCCGGAAACTCGTTGAACTTCTCCGGCCGTTCGACCTCGAGATCCTGGGATGCGATCCCCGGCTCGACGAACCGGAGGCCGTGCGTCTCGGGATCCGCCGGGTCGGATTGCAGGAGGCCTTCCGCGAGGCCTTCGTCGTTTCGAATCATACGCCCGACCTGGAATCGACCCGGGGCATGCTCGACGGGTCCCTTTTCGAATCGATGCGGCCCGGCGCCGTCTTCATCAACACCGGCCGCGGCGCCCAGGTCGTGGAAGCCGATCTGGTCGAGGTCCTGCGAAGACGTCCGGACCTTACGGCGCTGCTCGACGTGACCGATCCGGAACCGCCGCCCCCCGGATCCCCGCTGTACCGGTTGCCCAACGTGCGGTTGAGCAGTCACATCGCCGGATCCGTCGGAAACGAGGTCGTCCGGATGGCGGATTTCGCCCTGGAGGAATACGACGCCTGGATCGCGGGCCGTCCGCTGCGGCGGCGGGTCACCCCGGAAATGCTCCACTGGATGGCCTGAGAAGGCGCCCGGCGCCGCCGGCGGAACGAAGCCTCCCCGGCCTTCCTTCCGCCCGCGAGAGGACCGGCGGGGACCGGCGCCGGCTATCTGTACTGGAACGTCTTGCTTTCCGGACGAAAGCGTTCGACTTCCGCGGTGATCTCCCCCACGCGATCGTCCTCGAGCTGGAACCGGACCTTCATGATGCGTTCGCCCGCGGGAACCCTGATGAACTTCATGCACATCATCCCCTCGGCCCGGCTGAAATCGTCCGATTCGATGAGCAGGTCCCCGTTCACGATCGGGCGGCAGGAGTATTTCTCCTTCTCCAGGGCCGACCGCACCTCCGCGCCCGGGGTTCCCGGCGGAAACCGTTTCTCCATGATCCGTTTCAGGCTGGCGCCGCTCGTCGGAAACGACCGGTACGGCGTCGTCTGGCACCCGAACAGAACCGCCGACAGGACGAGCAGCGACAGGAACCGCATTCGGCCGATCTCGATCATGGCCTCTTCCTCCGGATGAAAACCGTTTTCATCATACCTCCTCCGGAAAGAAGAACCAAATGTGCGAAAACGCGGCATCGTCGTCCGCGGAAAGGGATATCGTCCGGGGGGCTCCGTCGTTCCGCAAACACGGAACCATGGAGCCCAGGAGGTCACCCCGGTTCGACGAGTCGCCCGAACGGGATCGGCCTCCTGCTCTGTCCCCCGAGAGCGGGCGGCAACGCGAACACAGCAGCAACCCCGCACCTGCGGGGCGATCCACGGCAACGCGGCCTGAAGGGCCGCCGGTCGTCAGCCCGGGGCATCGCCCCGGGAATTGCGTTTGCACGCGTTTCTGGCGCGCTGAAGGTGCGCCGCGCCTTCAGCGCGGGGGAACTCGTTGCAACATCCGTCCCCGGGGCGGCGCTTCGCTTGCCCCGGGCTCGCGAGCGATGCGCCTTCAGCGCATCTTCGGCGGGTCGCCTTTGCGGGTTGAACGGGTCGGCCGAACGGGATCGGCCTCCTACTCTGGTTGCGCCCAGGGCGCGTACCGGGAAATCCATCCGCGCGCACCGACCGCGAACGCGCGAGAACGCCGGGGACCGGTCCCTTTACGGAACCGAGGCGATGCCGAGGTTCGTAGAAGGGACCCGTCCCCCTCTTCTTCCCGTCGGAAATCGGCCGAACGGGATCGGCCTCCTACTCTGGTTGCGCCAATCGCGGTTCCACAAGCCGGCCTTCGAGGGGCGGCGGCCTGTCTTGACGTCGCCCGGTTCCCCGGGGTATGGGGGCATGCATGTTGATTCCCGGTCTCGTCTCGATCACCTTCCGCAACCTGACCCCGTACGAAATCGTCGGCCTCGTCCGCCGGGCGGGCCTCGACGCCGTGGAATGGGGCGGCGACGTTCACGTCCCTCACGGAGCGATCGCCCGGGCCCGCGAGGTCGCACGCCTCACCCTGGAAGCCGGTCTGCGGATCGCCGCCTACGGATCGTACTATCGCGCCGGCGAAGGCGGCGGGAATCCCCCTTTCGAGACGGTTCTGGAAACCGCCCTGGCGTTGCGCGCGCCGACGATCCGCATCTGGGCCGGGAACCGGCCTTCGGCCGGCGCGGACGACGATTACCGCCGGCGGGTCGTCGACGACATCCGCCGGATCGCCCGGGAGGCCCTCGCGGCGCACCTGGGCATCACGATCGAATTTCACGGCGGAACCCTGACCGACGCCAACGAATCGACGATCCGGTTGATGAACGAGATCCCGGAACCGAACGTGACCTTCGGCTGGCAGCCCGCGCCGGCCTTCTCCGAACCGGAGCGGACCCGGGGGCTGGAGGCGCTTCGGCCCCGGCTCGGCAATCTTCACGTCTTCACATGGTCGATGGAATCCGATCGCATTGTGCAGCATCCCCTGGCGGACGGGGAAGACGCCTGGCGGACCTATCTCGCCCTTGCGGACGCGACGCCGGGAGACCGCGGCGTCCTGATCGAGTTCGTCCGCGACGGCGATCCGGCGCAGTTCCTGGAGGATGCCGCCGTGCTGCGCCGCTGGCTGAACGGGTCGTCAGGAAAGATTCAGTAGGCGCAGGCGCCCCGCATGGCGTATCCTGAGACTCGATGAGTCTTCTCACGGTATCGGTATCGCGGACTTCGCGCTGCCGCGGCCCGAAGGACGACGACCGACGGGAAACCCCGTGCCGTGACCTCTCCACGGAAGCCGGAGAAACCGCCGGCGGTCGGCCTTCCCGCATCCCGGGCGGACGCATGTTCCGCGAACCACGGTGACGAAGGGAAAGCCGATGCGCATCCTGGTTGTCGAAGACGAGGAAAAGATGGCCAGGGCCCTCCGGCAGGGTCTCGAAGCCGAAGGGTACGAGGTGAGGATCGCGGCGACCGGGGAGGGGGGATTCTTTCTCCTGAACGAGCGGCGTTTCGACCTTCTGTTGCTCGACCTGATGTTGCCCGGCCGCGACGGGATCGAAATCCTCACCACCCTGCGCAGGCGGGGGATCCGGACGCCGGTGTTGATTCTCACGGCCAAGGACGATCTGGAGACGCGCATCCTGGGCCTGGACAGCGGCGCCGACGATTACCTCGTGAAACCCTTCGCCTTTCCGGAACTCCTGGCCCGGATCCGGGCGCTGCACCGCCGGGGGACCCGGGACGAGGAACTCCGGTTCCACCTGGCCGATCTCGAGATGGACCTCGTCACCCACACGGTCACCCGCGGCGGGGCGCGGATCGAACTCACCCCCAGGGAATTCGATCTGCTGCAGTATCTGCTGTACCACGCCGGACACGTGGTCTCCCGGGAGATGCTCGCGCGCGACGTGTGGCATGAGAAAACCCGCGCGACTCCCCTGGACAACGTGATCGACGTGCACATCGGCCGCCTGCGCCGCAAGATCGACGCATCCTTCGAACCGAAGCTTCTTCACACGATCCGGGGAGTCGGCTTCGTCCTGCGGGAGGAACCGAGATGAGACTGGCGCCGACCACGATCCGGATGCGTCTGACGCTCTGGTACGCGTCGATCCTGGGGCTGATCGTCGTCTGTTTCGCCTCGGCGACGTACGTTCTGGTGCGGCGGAGCCTCTTCAGCCAGGCGGACCGCCGTCTCGAACGCAACCTGCGCACGCTGGTGCAGGCCGCGCAGGACGAGCTGGAGGAGGTGGAGGAACTCGCCGAGTACGGAACCCTGTCGCATTTCGAGGTCCTGCTCGGCGACCGGCTGCTGTACCGGACTCCGGGATGGCCCTCGGAAGTCATCGATATCCATCCGGCCGCGCCGCCGGAGTCGTCGGAAAGCCGTTTCATGTCGGCCGACGGTCGATGGCTCGTCGGATTGCGGAGCGCGGGTCCGGCGGACCGGCCGTACCGGATTGCGGCGGCGGTGGACATCGAACCGATCCGTTCGAGTCTCCGGGCCCTCGCGCGCATCCTTTCGTCCGGGATCCCGGGCGCGCTCCTCCTGGCGGGGTTCGCGGGGCACATGCTGGCCCGCCGAGTTCTCTCCCCCATCGGGACCATGGCCGCCACGGCCGAGCGGATCACGGCCACGAACCTTTCCGAACGGATCCCGGTGGTGAACCCCGACGACGAACTGGGACGCCTGGCCAGGGTGTTCAACGAGACCCTGGCGAGACTCGAGGGTTCGTTCGAACACCTGCGGCGCTTCACCGGCGACGTGTCGCACGAACTGCGGACCCCGCTGGCGGTGGTCCGAAGCATCGGCGAGGTCGCGGTCGCCCGGGACCTCGATCCCGAGGCCTGCCGCGAGGTGATCGGCAGCATCCTGGAAGAAACGGACCACCTGACGCGCCTGGTCGATCGGCTCCTGATTCTTTCCAGGGCCGACATCGGCCAGGTGAAGATCCGCCGGGAATCCGTCGAACTCGCGCCGATCGTCCGGGAGACCATCGACTCCCTTCGGGTTCTGGCCGAGGAGAAGGAACAGGAGATCTCCTTCCGGACCGACGGGCACGTCGCCGCGGAGATCGATCCGGTCACCTTCCGCCAGGCCCTCCTGAACCTGATCGACAACGCCATCCGCTACACGCCGGAGGGCGGCCGGATCCGCATCGAGATCCGCGAAACGACGCCGGGAACCGTATCCGTCGAGATCGCGGACAACGGCCCGGGCATCCCGCCCGAACATCGATCGAAGATCTTCGACCGCTTTTACCGGGTAGGCGACGACCGGAGCCGGAGGACCGGCGGGGCGGGGCTCGGCCTGGCGATCGCCCGGTGGGCCGTGGAGGCGAACGGCGGACGGATCGAGGTCGATTCGGCCGATCCCCAGGGCGCCGTGTTTCGAATCGTTCTGTCGACCGACGCGGAAGGAGGCGATGCCTGATCCGACCGGCCGGCCGGTTCGCGCCGGCAATCGTCGGAACCCGGGAAAACGCAGCAACACGCAGTCAACCCGTCGAACCCAACCGGTTCACCGCCCGGAAGGGCACAAACCGAAGGAGAAAAGACCCATGAAGACCCGATGGACCATCGCACTGCTCGTTCTGTTCGCAGCGGCCGTGTCGCTCTCGGTGCTCATGCCTCAGAGGGCCTGGGCGTACGACGACGACGATGACGACGAGGAAATGGAGGAGGCCGTCGAGGCGTCCGGCATCCCCGCGGCCGTGCAGGCGGCGATCGAACGCGAATGCGTCGGCGGAAAGATCGAGGAAATCGAGAAGGAAAAGGAACACGGTCGCGTCTGTTACGAGGCGGACGTGATCATGAAGGGGCTCAAGTACGAGGTCTCCGTCCTCGAAGACGGGACGCTGCTGAGCAAGGAACTCGAAGAGGAAGACGAGGCCCTGGAGAAGGACATCCCCCTCGAGAAGCTTCCTCCCGCCGTGCGCGCGACCCTCAGGCGCGAGGCACCGAAGGCGAAGGCGCTCGAGGCGGAGATGGAACTCGCCACCTACGAGATCGACGTCGCCGTCGGCGACCTCAGGTACGAGATCGAGATCGCCGAGAACGGTCTGCTCGTTTCCAAGGAGCTGAAACGGCGCCGGGAAGGCAAGGAATACAGGAAAGGCGAGAAGGAAGAGGAACACGAAGGCGAGGAGGAAGAAGAAGAGGAGGAGGAAGAGGACGACGACTAGTCCGGGATCGCGGTGATGTCGGCCGGGGGGGACCGGTCCCTTTGCGCAGCCGGGGCGAGGCGAAGGCCCGCAGGGACCCGTCCCCCTCCCCCTCTGCAGGCGGTCCTCTGCGGGTCCGTGCGGGACGAGGGCGTCGCGGCTCCACAGGCCATCCTTCGAGAGTTGAAGGAATCGGCCGATGGGGATCGGCCTCCTACTCTGCTCCCCGACGGCGGGCGGCAACCCCAACAAAGTAGGAGCCCGACCCCTGTCGGGCGATCGATGCCCCCCGTCGGCTGGCGGGAGCGGTTCCATGGGTGCAACAACTCCTCCTTTACCGGCGGGCCTTTCCCCTTACGCAGGGCCGCTCGTGGAGACGCCGCGGCCCGTCGCAGCATCGGGTCGGCCGAGCGGGATCGGCCTCCTGCTCTCTTTACCCACGCAACCCAAGAAGCAGGAGCCCCGCACCTGCGGGGCGATTCCACACAACGCGGCCTGAAGGGCCGCAACCCGATAGCCCGGGGCAACGCCCCGGGTCATGCGGCCACACCCATGCGCGCGCTGAAGGCGCGCCGCAAGAACGGGGGGGAGAGTGCCGCGACTTCAGGGCGGAGGAGACGGCTTGGGATCGCCATCCCCGGGGCGTTGCCCCGGGCTGACGACCCATGCGCCTTCAGCGCATCTTCAACGGGTCGGTGCGGAACAGGGCGTCGCGGTTCCTGCGGGTTTTCCTTCGCCGGCTGAACGGGTCGGCCGACCCTACTTCGTCCCGCACCGGCGCGACTACGTAGGGCAAGCCGGGAT
>CAYNBQ010000050.1:0-28471 GCA_964395275.1 uncultured Verrucomicrobiota bacterium | reverse complement strand
CGGCCGTCCCGTTCCTCTCCTGTCCCGGATATCGGCGGTCCTATTGCGCCGAGGCGCGAACCTCCGGATCCGACCGCGGGTTCCCTTCCGGGTTCACGAGAAGGGGGACGTTCTCGGACGCCCCCGCGGGATCGGGAACATCCCATCCTCCGCCGAGGGCCTTGTAGAGCAGGATCAGGCTGGCGGTCACGCGGCCCCGGCTCTGGGCCAGGGCGTCCTGTTGCGCCGTCAGGCTCCGCTGCATATCGAGGACGTTCTGGAAATCGGTCAGCCCGTTCTCGTAGAGCGTCCTGGCCAGCGCGGAGGACTGTCGGGCCGCCTCGACCGCTTGCACGAGTTTCTGCTCGCGTCGCCGCTGTTCGGCGAGAGAAACCATCGCGTTCTCGACCTCTTCGACGGCCAGCAGAACGGTCTGCTGATACTGGAACAGGGCCTGGCGGGTGCGGGCCTCTTCCGCGCGGATCAGGCTGCGGACCCGTCCCGCCGTGAAGAGATTCCAGCGGAAGGCCGGTCCCAGGCCGTACTGGAGGCTGCCCGCCTTGAAGAGGTCGCCCCCCTCGTAGGCTTCCAGCGTGAACGTTCCGGGCAGGGAAAAGGCCGGGTAGAGTTCGGCCGTGGCGACGCCGATCCTCGCGTTCTGCGCCGCGAGAAGTCGTTCGGCGCGCCGGACGTCGGGCCGTTGGCGCAACAGATCCGCGGGAATGCCCACGGCGACCTCTTCGGGCACATCGGGAATCGGGGATTCGTCATTCAGAAGGAAATCCCGGAATGTCTGCGGATCCTTTCCGGTCAGGACCCCCAGGCGGTGCACCGCCTGGGCGAGCTCGATGCGCAGCGCCGGAATGGCCGCCTGCGTCTGCGCCAGATTCAACTCCGCCTGTCGCACGTCCAGGTCCGGGGCCAGTCCCGCGTCCCTCCGGTTCCGCGTCAGCTGGACGGATTCCTCCTGGATTTTCGCGTTGTTCTGCAGATAGCGGATCCGCTGTTGAAGGGTCCGCACCTGGGCGTAGTTCAGCGCGACCTCGGCGTAGAGGAGGACCAGGCCGTCCCGGTAGCTCTCGATATCGGCCTGCAGCGCAGCATCCGCCGATTCGACCATGCGCCGGATCCGTCCCCAGAAGTCCAGTTCCCAACCGACGCCGAAGCCGATGTCGTAATACCCGCTTTCGCGGTCCCGCCCGAACGTGTTGGGAAACGTGGACTCGCTGATGCGCGTGGCCTGAGCCACGCCGATGCCCTCGAGATTCGGATACCAGCGGGAAGCGGCCCCCGTGCGCAGGGCGCGGGCTTCCTCGACGCGCGCAACCGCCGTCTTGAGATCCAGGTTCCCTTCCCCGGCCATCCGGATCAGCCGGTCCAGCTTGGGATCCCCGAAAACCGTCCACCATTCCTCCAGGGCCGGCGTCTCCCCGGAAAAGTCCCGCTGGATCACCTCTCCCCACGCGTCCGGCGTGGGAGTCTCGGGCGTTTCGTAATCGGGTCCGACGGTGATGCACCCCGCCGAAATCAACACGAGGGCGCCGGCCAGCATCGTTTCGATCCAATGCGGGTTCTTCGATCGTTTTCTTCCGTTCATCGCACTCCCTCGCAGACGGAACGCCGGGTCGGCGGCGCCCTGTCATCCCCTCGTCCGTGTCCCGGCCCGAAGGGTTTGCAGAGATCTCTTCCTCCGGCATCCGCGTGGACGGCGCCCCGGCGCACTCTTTCGAAAACGGCCGGAACCGGATTCGACATCAGTAGTTCACCTGCACGCGCATTTCCAGGATATCGGAATCTCCCCGGACATCCGGCCGATCGACCCATGCCCGAACGTAATTCAACATCAAACGGGAATTCCGGGAAAGATACCAGTTCAACCCCGTCGTCCAGTCCCGCAGCCTGCCCGCCGAAGGGGCGGAATCCGTTCCGGTCCGCATGTCGATCAGGGAGAACCGGGAAGCGATCTCCCAGGCGCCGATCCCGCGTTCCCTCCGGATTCCGCCGTAAAGAGGATGTTCCGGTATGACCCGCAGAAAGAGACCCCTGTCCCGGTCGTACCCGCGCTGTTCCCCGGTAAGAACCCAGCTCGCGAAGACGTACGTGGATTCGTAGACACGATCCGGGACGCCCGGTTCGGATGTTTCGACGGCCGGGATCATGGCCTCGGACTGCATGCAGAACGGCCCCTTCTGCCACGCTCCCTCGAGTCCGAGCAGGAATTCCCGGGAAGAATCGACCTCGCCCGTCTGTATGTAGTACGGGCCGTCCCCCGTTTCCGGGCGGGCCCGGTACTGCACGGCCCCGTTGGGGGCGCGCCAGCTCCCCGCAAGACCCAGATGCAGCAGATCGTTGGGCCGGTCCCCCGTCCACGGCAGGGCCGTGAGACGTCCGCTCAGATACCAGCTTCCCCGGGGCGCCTGGTTGTAGGCCCCGACCTGGTTGAAAACCCCCAGCATGGCGACGCCCCGGTCCTCCGGAAAGTTCTTCCTTGCCATGATCCCGAGGTTGCTCAGATGGGAGAACGCATAGGGAAGGCCCCGTTCCATGAAGGTCAGGTTGTTGAAACTCATGAGGTGTTCCAGCCCGACCGGTTCCGGCATGTATCCCAGCCGGATCGAATCCACCCGGATCGTCCCGGTAAGGTCCACATAGATGTCCCGGACCTTCACATCCTGCCCCCTGAGGTCGTACTTGACCTTGAACCGCAGATGCTCTCCGAGATGGGCGCGCAGGACGGCCTGGAAACTGCGAACGAAGTACCCGTCCGGAATGCCGCCGATCGCCTTTTCGACGTCCTTCTCCTCGGAGGCCGTGACGCCGTCGTAGTAGATCCGCCAGCCGACGTTGAATCCCCACAAGCCGCTCGGGGGATCGTAACTGAGCGCGCCGTCCCAATAGTAGCGCCCCCCGGCGGGCCCGGAAAGCGACAGGCCCATTCCCCCTTCTCCGTCCGGAAGCCGCAGGGAAGGCACCTGCGGTTCCGGCACGATCTCGACGGCAGTCCCCTCGGATTCCTCTTCTCCGGGCGCAGTCCGGGGCGTGCATGCCGCGATCAACAGAATCGGCAGGGCCCGGAGAAACCGCGCCGCCGCGGAGCGCGCTTCCCTCCGCCGGGGCCCGCGTCCCTCTTCGCTCTTCCGGTTCGAAGAAGATGTCGGATGAGACGCGTCCACACGCCCAGCGGAGCCTTTCCGCCTCCCCCGGCCTCCCTTCTCAGAAAGCGATCACCAGGCCCAGATCTCCTTCGATCTGGCTGAGGATGCTCCCGTCGTACCCGATCGCGTAGATGGGCGGGGCGAAGAGAAAGGTGCTGTCTCCGTTGACGAACGAGAAGTAGCCCCGGATCGACGCGTCCAGGGCGATGGTCTTCGTGAAATGGTATTTCGCGCCGCAGCCGACGTTGATGGAGAAGCGGGCGTCGGAATCGCCCCCGTCGGGATCCACGTAGATCAGGCCGAGCCCTCCGGAGACGTAGGGCTGCAACCGGCTGTCCTCGTAGGGATCGGCGCTCATGTCGCCGTGAAGCCGGTTCCAGATGTACCGCCCGCCGATCTGCAGATAATCGATCGACAGATCCAGGCTTCCCGAGGGACCATGGAGTTCCCCGATGTCCACCGACGTATCCTGCCGGCTCCACATGAGTTCCACCTGGCTGACGTGGTCCGGATCGTAATCGGGGAGGGTGTACCGAAGCATGAGACCGTAGGCGAGGTCCCCGTCGATATCGAAGGAGATTCCGGTCTTGCTCTGTTCCAGTTGGCCGAGACCCCGGTACCCCGCAAAGGGCTCGATCTCGAACCTCTTCTCCCATTCGTCCTGTCCCCGCACCGCGACGACGCCCGCAAAGAACACCAGAACCGCAACCGGGAAGATCCGCCATGAACTACGTGAAATCGACATTATCTGTAGCCCTCCACCGGACGGATCCCCGCCCGAAATCGTTATCTCTCCTCGGCTGCAACCTACCCGAAACCGCCTCCCCCGTCGACCGAAAAGCCGCGGCGGGAACCTCCCGCCTCAGTCGGCATCCGCCGGTCCGGACGCCTCCCGCCCCGCCGGCGTTCCGGGAGGCGTCGCGTCCCCTTCCCGGGTTTCCGCCGGCGCCGGCATCTCCTCCCCAAGCAGATCTCGAACGGCCCGTGCGACTTCCCGGCTGAATTCCGCGAGCGCTTCGCTGTGCGCCTGCGCGACGGCGGCGTATCCGCCGCCTTCGGCCTTCTTCGACGTCGAGAAGAGGCGCATTTTCAGCACGCTCCTGTCCGACGGCCTGTAGACATACCAACGGGCCCGCAACCGCACCATGCCTTCGGCGTCCGCGTCGAATTCGTAGAACTCGACGACGACTCGATAATCGAGGCTGATTCCGCCCGCCATGGGGAACGGGACGATGATCGCCCCCGGCAGGAGCGTGCTGAGATTCTCCTGCAGAACCATCGGAATTTTCTTGTACAGCGGCTCGCCCCAGCGGACGTAGGGCGCGTAGCGGATCTCGTTGGCGCCCGTCCGCTGCACGATCTGGGGACGCGACAGGTACCCGGGAATCTGCACCGGACCGATCCCGATCTTCGCCTCAAACGGCAACGGCGGGACGGAGACCTCTTCCCGTCCCAGGGCCGCCGCCGAGGGATCCAGGGTGAAAAAACGCGACGGCGGGGTCGTTCCACGGCATCCCGCGAGAAACAGGCCGGCGAAGACGACCGGCGCCAGGATCTTGATCGATCTCACCTCGTCACCTCACTTGCTCGATTTGCCCCAGATCAGCGAACTCGGATCCTGCTGCAGTTGATCGAGAAAAATCTCCATCGACTTTGCCGCATCGGCGATGTCTTCCATCATCTTCCCGACCTCGTAGTGCAACGGCGAATCGGCCGAGAGGGTGGTCTCGATCCCCGCAAGGGTTTCCACGGCCTGCTGCAGGGCGACCGTCATCTCCGTCGCCGCCTTGCGGAAAGAGATCGACGTGGGATGGACCTCGTCCGAAATGGCGTTCGACAACTTTTCCACGGCGTCCAGGGCGTCCCGAAGCTGCAGCGAGACTTCCTCCACGTCGATCTTCTCCACCTTCCCGTTCACGCGGTTTACCAGATCCCGGGTCTCGACAATCGCCGCATTGGCGTTCTCGACGAAGGCGCGCGTCTCCGGGGAATTGATCAACGCCGCCGCGCCCTTCAGGACGTCCTCGGCCTGCATGACGATCTCGTCCAGGGGAAGCTCCTGAAGTTTCTTGAGGAACGCCTGCATCATGCCGGGCACCGTCGGAATCTCCACGACCGACAGGTCCGCGCCGACGACCTCGATCGGGGTGTCCGGGTAGAAATCCAGGCTGATCTTCATCTTCCCCGTGATCAGTCCGGCGTTGACCAGCCGGGCCCGCAGCCCCCGCTTCACCAGGTCCTCCAGCTCCGGGTTCTGCCAGGATTCGCCGACACCGCTGACGCGCACCCTCCCCTCTTCCAGCTCGACGTATACCGGGATCCGGAAGCTCGCACTCTCGTAATCGTAGACGAGACTCGTCGAACTCACGCGGCCGACGCGAACCCCTCGGAACTCCACGGGAGCGCCGACGTCCAGCCCGGCAATGGATCCCTCGAAATACATCACGGCGCGGTTCGTCTTCTTGAAGAACTTGCCCGACCCGAAAAAGACGATCCCGAGGATCGCGAGCGCGACCGCTCCCAACACGAAGGCGCCGATCGCCGCCTGATTCGGTTTCTTGCTCATGGACTCCCCATCCCCTCCGGATCCTCTCCCCGGCTCAGGAACCGCCGCACCCGCGGATCCGGCGAATGGTCGCGCAGGTCCCGGGGGTTCCCGACGGCGAGCATCGTTTTCTCGTCCGGATCGAGAAACACCGAGTTGTCTCCGATATTGAAAATACTCGCCAGCTCATGGGTTACGACCACCACCGTCACTCCCATGCTGTCGCGCAGTTGCAGGATCAGGTCGTCGAGAAGCTTCGCGCTGACCGGATCCAGTCCCGCCGAGGGTTCGTCGAAGAAGAGAATGTCCGGATCCAGGGCGATGGCCCGGGCGAGACCGGCGCGCTTGCGCATCCCGCCGCTGATTTCCGACGGATAGTATCCCTCGAACCCCGCCAGACCGACGAAACTCAGCTTCAGGGAGACCAGCTTCTCGATCTCGTCCATCGGCAGCGACGTGTTCTCGGTCAGCGGCAACGCGACGTTCTCGGCAAGGGTCATCGAACTCCAGAGCGCGCCGCTCTGGTAAAGGATCCCCATGCGCTTCAACCAGCGGTTCCGGGACTCTTCGTCGAGGTCCCAGAAGCTCTCTCCCCGGTAGAAGATCCGTCCCTTCGCCGGTTCCTGCAGGCCGATCATGTGCCGCATCAGCGTGCTTTTTCCGCAGCCGCTTCCCCCCATGATGATGAAGATCTCGCCTTTCTCTATCCGAAACCCGATCTCCCGCTGTACGACGAAATCCCCGTACGCCATGGTCAGGTCGCGGACCTCGATCTCCGCCGTTTCCTTCGTCCCGCCGTCGGAGGCACGGCCCGCATCGGCGGCAACGCCGCCCACCGGCGCGGTTCCCTCCGTTCCGTCCGGATTCCGCTTTTCCGCGTCCGTCATTTCGCCAGCATCACGTTGTACACCACCGTCAGAATCGAATCCGCAACGACCACCAGCGTGATGCACTGCACCACGGCCCTGGTCGTGGCCTCGCCGACCGCCTGCGCGCTCCGTCCGCACCGCATTCCCTGGAAACATCCGGCGACCGCGATCACCACGCCGAAAACGCTCGCCTTGACCAGCCCCTGGGCGAAATGGGGGAGATGAACCGCCGCCTGCGTCTGCAACATGTATTGCTCCGGCGTGATGCCCAGCATGAAGATCCCGACGACCGCCCCCCCGATCATCCCGAGCAGATCCGAGTACAACGTCAACAGGGGCATCATCACGATCAGCGCGATCATTCTCGGCAACACCAGGAACTCGAAGGGCGAGAACCCCATCGTCTGCAGGGCGTCGATCTCCTCGTTCACCTGCATGGTACCCAACTGCGCCGCGTAGGCGGCGCCGGTGCGGCCGGACATGATGATCGCCGTCATCAGCCCGCCCATCTCCACGGCCATGCCGACGCCGACCAGATCGGCCACGAAGATTTCGGCGCCGAACATCTTCAACTGGAGGGCGCCGACGAAGGCGAGAATCAGGCCGATCAACACGCTGATCATCCCGACGATCGGCAGGGCGTCGACGCCCGCCTCCTGGATGAACTGCATCAGATCCCGTTTGCGAAAGCGGGCCCTGCCCCGCAGCATCGCCACGATGCTCAGGGCGGATTCGCCGATGAAGTCCAGGGCGACGAGAAAACCTTCCCACGCGCGTACCGCCTTCTCCCCGACCCGCTCGAGCAGCGGAAGTCTCGTTTCCTCCCGGCGCGCCCCCTTGCGTTCCGCCACGGCCGAGGCCAGATCGAGGAGTTTGCTCACCCCGTCGGGAAGGTTCCGCAGGTCCGTTTCGGCGCCGCGGTCCGCGGCGATCTTCCGGACCTGCTGCACGAAGTTCACCAGCCGGCTGTCGAAATGGCCCAGGTCCGAGGCGTCGAATTCCACCCGGCGATAGCCGTCGAACCGCCCGATCTGCTGCAGCAGTTCCTCCGGGAAACGTTCACCCGCATCGACGGTCCAATCCCCCCCGACCCGGATCTTCAGGGTCCCGTTCTCCCGGGAGACCTCGCCCGTACCGGATATCGTCTCTTCGCTCATGCGCCCCCCGGAGAAAGGCCCCGCTTCGCGTTTCCGCCGCCGGGTTTCCTGCACGGCGACTCCGCCGCAACCTATCCGCGCGGCCCGGCGCAGTCAACCGTACGCCCGGAAATGCCCCTTTCCGGCCCTCACCGGATCCTCATCCCTTCAGTCCCGACAGGGAAATGCCCTGGATGATCCGGCGCTGGAAAACCAGGAAGATCACGATCACCGGCACGGTGCAGATCACGCTTGCCGCCAGCGTCAGCCCGTATTCGGTCG
Organism: uncultured Verrucomicrobiota bacterium; assembly: GCA_964395275.1. GTDB lineage: Bacteria > Verrucomicrobiota > CALLYA01 > CAYNBQ01 > CAYNBQ01 > CAYNBQ01. The sequence continues at coordinate 20,505 of CAYNBQ010000050.1, read as the reverse complement.
CATACGACGTCTGGAAGAGGGCGATCCCCACCGGCAGCGTGTACTTGTCGACCGAATCCAGGAAGACCAGCGGTCCCAGGAAATCGTTCCACGCCCCGATGAAGGTGAAGATCCCCAGCGCGGCCAGCGCCGGGCGCGACAGCGGGATCACCACCCGCCAGAGAATCCCCAGACGCGAACATCCGTCGATCGCCGCCGCTTCCTCCAGTTCCCGGGGTATCCCCAGGAAAAACTGGTGAAGCAGGAAGACCCCGAAGGCGTTGGCGCCCGCAGGCACGATCAACGCCAGGGCCGTGTCCAGCCACCCCAGCCCGTTCAGGATCAGGTACACGGGAACCAGAAGGATCTGCCCCGGAACCATCATCGTGGCGATGACGACGGCAAAGACCGCCTTGCGGCCCGGCAGGTTCAGCCGGCTCAAGGCGTATGCGGCCATGGAATCCACCACCAGGACCAGAAACGTGATCGCCGAGGAGATGAAAACGCTGTTGGCGAACCATCGCCCCATGGGGATCTCCTCGGCGTTGCCCAGGATCTCCCGGAAATTGTCCAGCGTCCACGCGCGCGGAAAGACGCTCTCGAAATGCAGGATCTCCGGTTCCGGTTTGAACGCCGTCAAGAAGATCAGCGCCACCGGCGCCACGAACAGAAGGGCGCCCAGGGCCACGAGCGGTTCGATCCCCGGCCGTCCGGATCGCGAACCGGATCGCCGCGCGGGGGTCGGGGCACGGGGATGGCGGCTCACCGGGAGACCCTCATGACACGGAACTGGGTGACGGCGAAGACGGCGATGATCCCGAACAGAAGCCAGCTCATCGCCGCGCCGTATCCCATCCGGTAGTAGTTGAATGCGGTCTCATAGATGTACTGCACCAGCACCCGGGTCGAAAGCTCGGGGCCGCCGTGGGTGATCATGAAGGTCTGTCCGAAGACCTGGAACGCGCCGATGATGTTCATCACCAGCACGAAAAGCATGACCGGCCGCAGCAGCGGCATCGTGATGTGCCGGAACCGCGTCCAGGCCGATGCTCCGTCGACGGCGGCCGCCTCGTAGTAAACGGAAGGGATCTGTTTCAAACCGGCCAGGAGAATCACCGCGGGCGCGCCCGCCGTCCACCATAGGGTCATCAGGACGATCGACGGCATCGCCCACGCCGTGGATGTGATCCACGGGATCCGGATGCCGACCCTGCCGAGGTACGCATTGAACAGGCCGAATTCGCTGCTCAACAACCAGCGCCAGAGGATCCCCGCCACGCTGATGTTGATCATCACCGGCAGGAAGAAGGCCGCCCGGTAGAGCCCGCTTCTGCGGCGCAGACGGTGCAATCCGAGGGCGATCAACAGCCCCGCCCCGACGGTCAACGGCACGCTCATCGCCACGAAGAGCATCGTCGTCTTCACCGCCTTGCGGAAATACGGATCGACGAACGCCTCCCGGTAGTTGCCGAGGCCGATGAACCTCGGCGGAACGTCCGATAGCATTTCCCAGCGGACCAGGCTCAGTACCAGGCCGAAGATCAACGGCGCAACGACGAAGGCCCCGAAGAGAGACAGGTACGGCAGGGCGAACAAGTATCCCGACCAACGCCGCAGTCCCGGTCGCCCCGCGCGCTTCACGACCCGGCTCCTTCGTCATGCCGCATGTTTCGAGTGCGTTCGATCACGCGGTTGATGTTCTCCGTGGCCGTCCGCAGCGCTTCCTCGGGATCGACCCGTCCGCGCAACGCCTTTTCGACCGCCAGGTCGTACTCGGAGAAGAACTCGAAGATGAACGGAACCCGCGGCGCGTACCGCACGTAGGGAATCTGGCGGGCGAATTCGCTCTGCACCCGCATGGAACGGAACCGTTCCGTCCGCCGCAGGCTCCGGCGCACCGGGACCTGGCCGCCCTCGGCCCAGTCGAGGCTGTTCTCCGAAAGAAACCGTATGAACCGCCACGCCGCCTCCAGGCGGGGGCCTTCGAGGTCCGCCCGCAGACACAGGGTGTGCGAACCGGCCCAGGTCGCCCGGCGCGGTCCGATCCGCGGCAACGGCGCCCCGCCGAAGACGAGGTCGCCCTGCCGTTGCAGGTCGGCAAGCATGTAGATTCCCTCGAAGGCGAAGGCCACCTTTCCCTGCCGGAAGCCGATCCAGGAATCCATGCTCTCCGGCGGCGGCGCCAGGCCCTCCTTGCGGATCAGGTCCACGCAGAACCGCAGCGCCTCCACGTTGCGGGGGTCGTCCAGCGTGCAGCGCGAAAGATCCTCGGTGAACATCCGCCCGCCGAACTGTTTCATGATCGCGTAGACGTTCGTGCGGAACCACGTGAAGACGAAACCCCACTGGTCCGGCCGCCCGTCGCCGTCCCGATCGATCGTCGTTCGGCGCAGGGCATCCAGGAATTCCTCCCGTGTCTCCGGGACCCGCACGGCGTTCTCCGGGTCCACGAGGCCGGTTTCGCGAAGCAGCCGTTCGTTGTAGTACATGCCCAGCGGATGCACATCGAGCGGCACCGCCACGTGTTTCCCCTCGAAGGCGACCGCGGCCCAGACGTTCGGATCGAAATCGTCCGTGTCGATTCCGCCCGGGCCCGCCGTGAGATCCTCGATCGAGCGCAGAAACCCCGCCCGCACGAACCGCGGCAGCACTCCGGTGTGGATGATGAAGACCTCCGGTGCCCGCCGCCCGATCCCCGCCACGAAGAGCTTGTTGTAGTACGTCCCCCACTCCATCCGCTGCATCAGGACATGGACATCGGGGTTCTCCTCGTTGAACCGCCGGACCAGGCGGAGCATCGTCCGGCCGTCCGGGCCCGTGAAACCGTTCCAGAAACGGACCGTCACCCGGCGACCGGCTCCGTCGCCGCCGCATCCCCCGACGAACAGCGAGAACGCCAGCAGCAGGACGGCCTTCCCCCGTCGTTCCGGCCTGCGGCGTCTCGTCGTCCTCACGACCCGTCCTCCGCCATGCGATCGACCGGGATCGTCAGGAAATAAAGCGAAGCGGGCCGGAGGAAGATCCGGATCGTCCCCGGAGAAGCGAGGGGGATCACGCCCCGTTTCGGCCGAACCCGATCCGGTTGCACCGGGTCGTTGGCCGCATGAAACGACGCGCCGGACAATTCCATGAAGCGCGCCGATTGCGACGAGGCACGGCCCGACCGCAGCTCGATCGTCGCCGGAAAGGATCGGCGGGGATCCCGGTTGAGCAGGACCAGCCGCAGCGAATCGCCCGCGAACACGGGCATGCAGTCGACCAGGGGAAACCGCTTCGGTCCGGGTCCCGCCCACGACGGTTGCAGGTCGGGAACCTCCGAAAACGGGACCTTCGCGTCGAACGCGACCGGCCGGCCCCCGGCCAGGGACCGCAGTTCGCCCTGGGCCAGGATCTGGGGCATCGGGTAGACGCGTCCCCCGCGGCGTCCGATCCCCCCGCCGTGGTTGACGAAGGCGCTGTGCGTGAACAACTCCACGATGCCTTCGGTCCGGATCGCCGAGTTCAGGATTCCCGCGTAGTAGAGGGCCTCGGCCATGCTGTCGCTTCGGGGTTGATACGGACGGTGGGAAAGAAGCAGGGCCTCGGTCACCGCCACCCGCACGTCCCGCCCGCGGCGAAGTCCCTCCCGTCGAACGGATCGAAGGAGGTCCTCGGAAAGATGGCTGTACCCCATCTGGCTCAGGAAACAGAACTCCGGGGAGGCCCTCTCCGTGTTGGCGAAGAGCAGGTGCAGCGACAGACGGCGGACGATGTCGCCGCATTGGTCCAGCAGAACATCGTTCCAGCCGGCCTGGACATCCCCCTTGTGTCCGCAGGCGATGATCCGGATCTCCGGGTCCACGGCCTTCATGGCGTCGTGGAACGCGCGATATCGGCGCGCATACTCTCCGGCGTCGCAGAACCCGATCTGCCACGAACCCCACAGTTCGTTGCCGATCTCCCACCATTGCACGTCGTACGGCTCCGGATGACCCCGTTCCGCCCGGACCCGGCCCCAGCGGGTATCGACGGACCCGTTGCAGTACTCCACCCAGTCCGCCGCCTCCTGCGGCGTGCCGTCGCCCGCATTCACGCAGATCAACGGTTCGGCCCCGAGGAGCCGGCAGAGCCGGATATGTTCGTCGGTCCCCACGTGATGCGGATCCACGATCGGCCAGGCCGGGTTCGGTTTCGTCGGACGTTCGTCGAGGGGCGCCAGATCCTCTTTCCAGTGGTAGCCGCTGACGTAGTTGCCCCCGGGAAACCGCAACACCGTGATCCGCGTTTTCCGGGCCAGATCGAGGATTTCGGGATCGAACCCCTCCACCGCGTCGTCGGGCACCAGCAGGACCTGGTCGAAAACCGCCCGGCCCGGCGACGCGAGGCCGAGGCAGAACATCACCGGCGACGGCCGACCCGTTCCTTCCGGCAAGGCGAGTTCCAGGGACGCCGCGCGACGGGCCCACTCCGATCCCGGCGATCCGTCAAGCACTTTCACCGCGTGGATCCGTTCCGGCCGGCGGGCGTCGACCACCGCCGCCACGACGGGCCCCGTCGTGTTGCGGATCATGAACGACAACCGGTATCTCCGGGTCCGCTCCCAGGGCAGGTAGAGGGGCTGGCAGATCCCCGCGCCCGGAGCCCCCGCGGGAACCTTTGCGACATCGATTTCCTGGCTGTGCGACGTGTTGAAGGCGTCGCCTTCCAACCGGTAGTCGGTGTTTTCCCCGTTCCACCGGTACCATCCGTAGGCGACGAGGCTCTCGTCGCCTTCCTTCAGAAGATCCCGGTGGGTCAGGTCCCGCGCCTTGACGGCGTCGAACCACCCGTACCCGTCCCGCCCCAGACAGACGGAGAGCGGTTCCAGGCTCGGGTTCTCCAGCAACTGCGCCCAGAACCCGCCGTAGATGTTCCATCCCAGGTTCTCGCTGAACTTCCCGAAAAGCGTTTCGGAAACCGTGTAGTCCGACAGGCGGCCGAGATCGATCGAGATCCGGCCGGCGGCATCGCCCCATTCCCGGAATCGGAAGAGCCCTCCGTCGGACGCCCGGCCCGTCGCCGCGCCGACGGCCACGCCCAGCAGAAAGAAGCATCCGACGAGCGGGATTCTCACGGAACGGGTTCCTCCCCCGTTTCGCCGCCCACGACGAACCGGATGAAATCGAAGGCCGCCTCAGGGCCCCGTGCGTGCGGACACTCCATCAGGACATCTCCGGAGACGAAGAGCCGCAAACGGCCCTCCTCGATCCCCGGGCGGGATTCGCCCAGATCGAACCAGGCCGTGCCGTCCCACGACGCCTCGGCCCGGTAGAGATCCCCGTCCGACCGCGTCAGGCGCAGAAAGGCCCCGGTCGCCTCCCGGGGACGGTATCCCGCCGTCGTGATCCTGCGGGGAAAAACGCCGTTCCCGTCGACCAGCGATTCGAAGTACATGTGATCGGATTCCTCGTCGCTGACCGCGCAGACGATCACCTGGTTCCGGTCGCCCTGCCAGAGAATCAGTCCGGCCTTGTGCCAGCGCCCCGGCGCTTCCCCGTCGAACCGCCGGATTCCCGCTTCGATCCGCCACGAGTCCGCCGCCGGCGCCGGTTGTTCCACGCAGGGGTAGTTCGCGTTGTCGAAGTAGACATCGGCCCCCGGCATCGCCCGCAGCCGGAGAGTTCCCTTGGAGATGCCGTAGCCGATGCGTGTGCGCCCCCACTCCGGCGCCCCCGACAGGAGGCGCCAGGACGCGCGCCGTCGCCCCTCGGTGAACGCGTCGTCGCGATACCCGGGCAGGCTTCCTTCCCGCCATTCGCGAAACCGGGGCGGGGATTCGGCCCGTCCGCCGACCCCGATCAGGCCGATCCCGCGGATCCAGTCCCGCGCAAGAACATCCTCCGGCAGCATCAGCGCACCGGCCGGGTGCCACGGCCCGTCGTCGAACGAAACGAAGGCCGCTAGGAACCGTCGTCCGACCTCGATCCGCAGCCTCGCACGGAACGGGTGTTCCAGGGGGAACGTCCGGTAGATGCCGTAGACGGGAACGTCTCCCGCGATTTCCCCCAGGCATTCGTATCCGGCGGGACGGAATCCGACGGTCATCCGCAGGTAGTTGTCCGCATCCGACCATGCGACCAGACCCGCCTGCGCGTACGGATCGCCGGGAACCAGGTCTTCGACGGCCGCTTCGAAGAAGTAGCCTTCGTCGAGACGGGGGTCGCGCAGGAAGACCGCCCGGTGATCGTTCGAGTCTTTCCAGCAATCTCCGCGAAGATCGGAGATCCCGATCCCGTCCTTTTCCAGCAGCAACCGGCCCGTGTCCACGCGTTCGTCCGCCGGATGCCAGACGGCCAGCGCTTCCTCCCGGGAGTCGTACACCAGATCGTCGATCACCATCTCCCTCGGAACCGTCTGCCCCCCCGCGATGCCCGCAGCCGAGAGCGCGCACAAAAAAACGAACCGACCCATGCCGCGCATTCTGCACTGCAGGCACGCGCGCCGGAAGCGTGAATGCATGCGGCGGACGCAGTGCGGCGTCCGAAAGGCCCGGTGAAGCGGCGATCTTCCGCGGAGCCGGGGGGCTCAGGGTTCCAGCACGACCTTGATGGCGTGGTCCGTGCGGTTGCGCATGATCTCGATCCCCTCGACGAACCGCGACAGCGGCAGATGATGCGTGATCAACGGCCGGGCCGTCACCAATCCGCGTTCGTGCAACGAAATCGCCTCGTCCCAGCAACTCGGGCCGCCCACGGTGCCGAGGATGGTGATGTTGTTCACCACCAGGGGATCGAAATCCACCGCGCACGTCTTTCCCCCGAACAAGCCCGTGATCGCCACCCTCGCACGGGGCGCCAGGATCGAAACGATGTCGTCCCAGACCGCCGTGTTCCCTGTGGCCTCGATCACCACGTCGATCATGCGGCCCCCGGTCAGCTCGCGCACCCGTTCCACCAGGCTTTCCGTGCGGACGTTGACGACCGCGTCCGCCCCCACCTTGCGGCCGACCTCCAGGCGGTCGTCGCGCGTACCGGCCAGCACGACGGCCCGCGCCCCGTAGGCCTTCGCCGTCTGCACGGCGAACAGCCCGATCGGGCCGGGGCCCATCACCGCAACGTAATCCTCGGGACAGACGCCCGTGAGCTTCGTCGGGTACAACGCGACGCCGGTCGGCTCGATGAAGGCCGCCTCGTCGTATTCCATCCCGTTGCACTTGTGGAGAAAGAACCGGGGGAAGGAAATGAACTCCGCGAACCCGCCGTCCCGGTTCAACAGCCCCGTCTCCGTACGGTTCGGACACTGGTTGTACCATCCCCGCAGGCAGAACGCGCACGACCGGCAGCCGACGGAACATTCCCCCGTGACCCGGTCCCCGACCTTGAACTCGGTGACCTCGGCGCCCGTTTCCACCACCTCGCCCGACCACTCGTGCCCGGGGATGATCGGCACCCGCGTCATGCCGCTGGTGAAATAGAACATCTCCCCGTCGTAAACCTCGAGGTCCGTCGCGCAGAGGCCCGCCGCGCGCACCCGGATCAGAACGTCGTCGGGACCGACCCGCGGCATGTCGACATCCTCGTAGCGCACGTCTCTCGGCCCGTGGTATCGGATCGCCTTCATCTCATCCTCCTTGCGCTACACCCCGGCATACGCGCTGAATCCGCCGTCGACCGGGACGACGGCGCCCGTGACGAACCCCGCGCCGTCGGACACCAGCCACAACGCGGCTCCCACCATCTCCGCCGGTTTTCCGTACCGCCCCATGGGCACATGATCGATGATCCGCCGGCCCCGTTCGGTCGGATCCCCGGTTTCCTCGTCGACAAGGAGAAACCGGTTCTGTTCCGTCAGGACGAACCCCGGCGCCAGCGCATTCACGCGGATCCCCGGCGAATACGTCCGCGCCATGTGCACGGCCAACCACTGCGTGAAACTCACCGTGGCCGCCTTTCCGTTCGAATAGGCGATCGCACGGGTCAGGGGTCGTTGCCCCGCAATCGAGGCGATGTTGAGGATCACCCCCCGTCCCTTTCGCGCGAAAACCCGGCCGAGGACCTGCGAAGGAATCACGGCGCTCATGTAGTTCAGGGCCACGACGTCCATCATGGCCTTCGGTTCGATGTCGAAAAAGGACAGGTCGTCCGAAGTCGTCGTCTCCTTCCGGCCGCCCCCGGCGCCGTTGATCAGGATGTCGACCGTGCCGAAGCGTTCGAGCGTGTGCCGGGCGGCGTTCTCGACGCTCTCCCGGTCGGTCGCATCGCAGACCCACGCCTCGGCCCGTCCCCCGTCGGCCGTGATCGCCCCGGCCGTCGCGCGCCCCGTCTCTCCCGAAACATCCCAGATCGCCACCGTCGTCCCGGCCCGCCCGAGGGCGCGCGCGATCTCGCCGCAGATCGCTCCCCCCGCGCCGGTCACGACCGCCACCCGACCTCGCAATTCCGGAAACTCCATGATGACCCTCACGACTGTCGCAGTTCGCAGATCTCCCCGTCCGGCCCCCGGAAGTAGACCACCCACACCCCGGGACGAAACTCGACCGGTGCGCCGAGAAACCTCACCCCCTCGGCGCACAATCGCCGATAGTCCCCGACCACGTCGGTCGACCGGAACCCGACGTGCGAAAAGCCCAGGTCCGCCTGTGTCCGATCGTCCCGGTCCGGCCGTCCCCGCGGCTCCACGTATTCGAACAGTTCCAGCATCATCCCGCCCCGCTCGAGATGCGCGATCCGGGCGCGGGCCCCCTTCATCCCGACGATCCTGCCCAGATCCCCCGCCTCGCCCGGTTCGATGACCCGCACCACCGCCATCCCGAGCCGGTCCCGGTAGAACGTGAGCGACCGGTCGAGATCCGACACGCTCAACGCCGCGTGTTCCAGGCCCGTGATCATCGCCCGAGCGCCTTGTCGGCCGGCCCCAGGACCTCGGCCCCCGTTTCGGTCACCAACACGTCGTCTTCCACGCGGAACCCCCCGATCGCCGGGTCGTAAACGCCCGGTTCCACGGAATGCACCATGCCGGGTTCCAGCACGGTTTCGCCTCCCGGACGGATCAGCGGCGACGGTTCATGGTACCGCAACCCCACGCCGTGTCCCGTCACATGAAGAAATTCCTTCTCGAACCCCGCTTCCCGCAAGACGGATCGCGCGGCTTCGTCGACGTCGCCAGCCGCGACCCCGGCACGCACGGCGCCGATCGCCGCTTCCTGGGCGCGGACGACGGCATCGAAGATCCGCTGCTGCTCCGGGCCCGGCGTTCCGGCCACGCAGACCCGGGTCCGATCGCTCCAGAACCCGTCGACCACCACGCCCAGCTCAAGCAGCGCCGGATCCCCCTCCTCCAGCTTCCTGGAAGTGGAGATCACCATCGGCCGGTATCCCCGGGAGGTCTCCTCCGGCCCCGTCGAGACCTGCGCGAACGCCCGCACACGGCCCCCGCCCGCACGAAGCGTCCCCTCCGTGACGATCGAGTGCTGCACGAAACTCGCGATCTCGGCCCCCGCAACCCCCGGTTCCACGATCGCGCGGAACGCGCGCAGCCCGATGGCCGCGATCTCGTTGGCCCGCCGCAGTTTCGCCTGTTCCCCGGGCGTCTTCCGCGCCCGCAGCTCGTGGAGCAGATCCGTCCCGTCCACGAGGGATCCCCGCCCGAAGACATCATCCAGCATGGCGCGGGTGGGGGCCGCCGGGATCGCCGGTTCCGCCGCGTTCCAGGGAGGCGCGATGCTCTCGAAGCTCCCCTCGAAGGCGACGCGACCGTATCCCCTGCCCCGGCACGCCTCTTTCAACACCGCGGCGATCGCCGCCAGCGGATCGCCCGCATCCAGCGTTCCGTAGGGATACGAAATCAACTCGCCTTCCCACAGTTCCCCGGCGGCTTCCTCCTCGTCGCACCGGGGCGCCACGCAGAACGGAGTCCCGTCGACCGGCAGGAGAAAGAAGGTCATCCCGATCAGGGGCCAATGGCCGCTGAGCATCAGAACGTTCTCCGGCAGCCGGCAGATGAAGGCGTCGAGCCCTTCCCGTTCCATGAGGCTTTTCACACGCGCGATCCGTTCCTCGTCCATCGCCGATCCTCCCCGGGGCCCGATGCCCCCAAGCGGATCTTGGCCTTGTCCTCGCCTCCGGGCAAGAAAAGCGCCGCCGAAACGGTTCTGCCCCGGGATCCGGGAAGGGGGAAAGGACATCCCGCCGAAGGCTTCCCGGGAATACTTCCATGCTTCAACCCGGCCGCGAAAACCGGTATGCATGCCCCGCTGCAAACCGTTTCGTATCGCCGGCCCCTTCCCGTGGAGACCGATTGCCCATGACCGACTGGATCCGCATCGACGGCGACCGCTTCGTCAGGAACGGACGGCCCGTTCGTCTCAAGGGAACCAATTTCCAGACGCCCGACAGCCCCTGGCGCGTCCTGGACGTTTTCAACGTCGACTCGATCGAGGCGGGCCTGGACGATGCCGCCGCCCTCGGCTGCAACTGCGCGCGTCTGTACGTCGGCGTCGAGAATCCGAAGGAACAGGAACGATTCGCGGATTTCCTCGATCGCGCCGCGACCCGCGGGATCCGGCTCTACCCCTGTTTCGCATGGCACGACACCTTCGGCATGCCGCCCGGGGACTGGATGGCCGCCCGGCGCGGCGTCGACACCGTGCGACGATTCGCGGAACGATGGAAGGACGACCCGAGAATCCTCGCCTGGGACCTCATCAACGAGCCGGACTGGTTCGACGACGACCGATGGCAATGGGCCATGGCGCCCGAAGCCGCGACGATGTGCGTCGACTGGCTTCTCGCCGTCCTGAAAGCCGTCCGGGACGTCGATCCCAACCACCCGGTTTCGGTCGGCCTGATCTTCAACTATTCGTGGTGGACGCCCCCGGGAGCAGCGCGGCTGGCCGACGCGGTGGATTTCGTCGATTTCCACTACTACCATCGGACCTACCAGGACCGATCCCTCGGCGAGGCGATCCGGGAGATGAAGGAACACACCCGCAAACCGATCCTCGTCGGGGAATTCGGGAATTCCTCCAATCCCGATTTCTCGACCGACGGCGAACCCGAACACAGCGAGGCGATCCAGGCGGAGATCTACCGCGGATACGCCCGGGACCTCGCCGCCGAAGGAATCGCCGGATGCATTCAGTGGACGATCAGCGACTACGCGGACCGGCCGAGGGAAGACGGCGAGAACGAGTACGGCATCCTTCGCGCCGATCGCACGTGGAAACCCGCCGCCTTCGTCTATCGCGACGAAATCCCCTCCGATCCCCTCGGCTGATCCCCGAAAACGAGGGAGACTCCTTTCCGATGACCGACTGGATCCGCGTCGAGAACGATCGCCTGGTCTGCAACGGACGTCCCGTCCGTTTGAAGGGCACGAATTTCCAGACCTGGGATGCGCCCTGGCGGACCTTCGAAGCCTACCCGCTCGATTCCATCGAAGCCGGCCTGGATGACGCCGCCGCCCTGGGGTGCAACTGCCTGCGCACGTGGATCCCGATCGGCAAGCCGGAAGAACAGGAACGGTTCGCGGATTTCGTGGATCGCGCGGAACGCAGGGGGCTGCGCATCTACGCCTCCTTTTCCTGGAAGGCGAAGTACGGCCGGCCCGCCGCCGCGTTCGAGGAAGACCTCCGGGATCTCGCCGCCGTCAGCCGCGCCTGGCGGAACGATCCCAGGATCTTCGCCTGGGACCTCGTCAACGAACCCGACTGGGTGAGTCACGACGAGTGGCAATGGTCGATGAACCCTGAGGCCGCGGAATCGCGCATCGACTGGCTGCTGACCCTGATGCAGACGATCCGCGGCGAGGACGGGAATCATCCGATCTCCGTCGGCATGATCTTCAACGATTCCTGGTGGACTCCGCGGGCGGCCCTGCGTCTGCTGGACGCGGTCGACTTCGTCGATTTCCACTACTACCGCCGCAATTACCGGGATCGTTCCCTGGCCGACGCACTCGGGGAGGCGAGAGCGCACACCGGCAAACCCCTCCTTGTCGGGGAACTCGGCATGTCCACCGATCCGACGTTCGTCACGGAGGGCGAACCGGTCCACAACGAGGCCGTCCAGGAAGAGGTCTACCGGGGGTTCGCCCGGGATCTGGCGGAGGCCGACAACGTCGGTTGCCTCCAGTGGACCCTGTACGACTACGTCGGCCTGCCGCCCGAACTGGGTGAGACCCACTACGGCATCCTGCGGGCCGACCGTTCCCGGAAACCCGCCGCCCTCGTCTTCCGCAAGGAATTCCGCGCCGCCCTCTGAGCCGGGATCCCGCCGTTCCGACGCTCCGCACTCCGCGGAAACCGGGCAGCCTCACAGTGCCCGCCCTGTCGGGACTCAGCGATCCATTCCCGTGGATCTACCGGACAAGGGCGCCGAGGAGGAGGATGCCGAGAAGGATCAGGGTGAACGCGGACTTCGAGATCCGCGGGGCGAACCGCCCGAAGCTGAGCCACGACAGGAACAACACCGATCCCGTCATCGTCGCCATCTGCAACGGGTTTACCTCCCTGTACTGAAACCAGGAACGGAACCACGGCAGGGATTCGGCGATCCCGTGTATGCGCGGCGCCAGTTTCGTATAGGCGTAGTAGGGACATTCGAACCACCAGGATCCCGCGAACAGGGCGATCCCCGCCAACACCGCGCACAGGACGGACACCTGGATCCCTCCGGCGACCCACAGCGCGGACCGGCCCGCCAGGAATCGGGCCAACGGAATCGCCAGGAACGGGAACACGGCGACCATGTACCGCCCCGGATGGGACGCCGCGCCCCCGGTCCAGTCGGCCAGGACGGTCGCCGACGTCAAGACGTACATCCCCAGGAAAATCAGGAGCCAGCCGAGATCCTTTCTCCAGCATCGAAAGGCCCCCAGCAAGGCGACCGGAAAGGCGAAGACAAGAAAGGGATTGCTCCAGACCAGGCCGAACCGCCGGTCGATCCACAATCCGAGCAACCCGTCCGGATGCCAGATCCGCCAGCGGGTCATCCGTTTCACCGTCGGATAGATCCCCTCGCGGCCGCCGGTCACCAGGCCCGCCGCGTATTCCGGAAAGAGATCGTTGCCGCTGAACCGGTGGTGGTTGATCCACAGCAACAACCCGATGAGCCCCGCCTGCGGAACGACGAAGGCCGCGATCCGGCCGGGATCCTTCTTCCGCAGCAGGCCCCAGGCGCCCACCGCATTGAGACCCAGCCAGGGGAGATAACAGCGTCGGATCAACAACCAGGGGAGGAACCCGAGGCAGAGTCCCGCCAGGAAATAGCTGTTGCGCCCCGGTTCCCGTTCGGATGTGAGCCGCTCGTAAACGAAGAGATACCCCAGGCCCGCGGCCATCTCCGGGTAACCCCGCACGGCGAAGACCAGGAAGGGGGAGAAGACCGTGAACGTCAAGGCGACCCGGACCGAGACCGTTGTTTCCGCTGTTTCGCGCAGCAGGATCCGATACAGCACCATGCCGTACAAAACGCCGATCAGCACGAGCACCAGCGTGCTTCCCCACTCCCGTCCGAGAGCGTACCCGGGAACCATCAGCAGCGACAATCCGAAGGGATGGTTCGAATGCGCTTCCCCCTGCCGGGACGCCAACGACAGGTGGTACTTCTCGAAGGTCTCCACATCGAAAGAGAACGGCGCATCGATGTTGTCGGCCAGATTCAGGTCGTGGTCGAGCCAGAGGCTTTTCGCCTGCGTCAGGTAATGGATCTCGTCGCCGGAACCGAATCCCTTCGTCGCCAGAAGCCGGAACCCCATGCCGGCGTAAACGACGAAGAGCGTCGCGGCGAGGATCCCCGCCGTCCCGATCCGGGGCGTTGCGACCGACACGAGTTTTCGCACGGGCCCGGAGACGAAAAACCAGCCCACGGAGAGAAAGACGATCCCGGGAACGACGTAGAGAACCATCGGCGCGAACCCGGGAAACACGTGGTTCAACCCGTTCCAGGGGAGCAGGATCGTCAGGCCGGGCAGAAGCGGAAACCATGCGTCGAATTCCTTCGATCGGCGCGACGCGAGAAGGAAAACCGCGATCGCAAGGACCAGGGCCGATCCGAAGAAGACCGGTCCCCCGCTTTTCACGAAGAGGTCCGGCAACGCGGCGAACCCTTCGGTCCGGAACCGGTCCGGATCCGACACGGCGCACCACCACAACGTCCAGGCGGCAGGAATCGTTCCCGGGGTTATCCGCTCCCGCGCCGGCATCCCCTCGAAAAGCGGGAACCGGGATCGTGAACCCTTTCCCGGAGAACGTTTGTCCAGAGGAGTCGGCGTGTTCACACGTTCAACCTGTCAGAGAAACGACGGCGGATCGATCCGCACCTCGACCGGGTCGAGGGCCGCGCGGGAGATCGCGTCGAACCGTCGATCCCGCGGCAGGAAATCGAGTTCGTCCGCATCCGGATCGATCCGGAGCGTCACAACCGTCGCGTCTTCCGGGATCCCGTCGCGGATCGGAAGATCCACCGGAAGATACGGCGTCGACGCCAACCGATGAGACCCGAACGCGACGGTGACCACGGCGTTTTTCCCCGACAGGCGCAGGCGCGAGGCCCCGCGGGCCGAGGTCGGCAGCACCGCCTGGAGCCAGAGTCGATCCTCCCCGCGGCGCAGGAATCCTTCCCAGGGAAGACGAATCTCCTGCCATTCGGAATCCTCCGCCGGCGGCCGGATCGTGTCGCGGCGTTCCTGGAGAAGGAGGAACGATTCGATCGCGTGAACGGTCCGGTCGCAGACGACCTCCGCGCCCTCGAATCCCGAGCTCCCCACGTCGTGACACTCGAGCGTCGGACGAAAGAGCCGGATCGATACGACGTGCGATCCCGGCGATCGCCCCGAATCCGGAATCTCGAAGCGCACGTCCATCCCGGGGCGTTCGCAGGCATAGGTTCCCAGCCGGACACGGTCCCAGGAGACCACGCCGAGGTTCTGCCAGCAGCGGGGCCGAAGGCGAATCTCCCGGGGCGGGCTTTCGCACTCGATCTCCGCGCGCAGCCGGAACCATCCCTGCACGCCCAGGACCTTCCCGGAAGCCAGGGCCGGAAGCGTCCATTCCTCGGCGGGAACCTCCGCCCACCGATCGGGATCCGTGTTTCCGACCGCGAACGGCCCGGCCCGGTCCGACTCCCTCTCGACGAACATCCGCCAATCCCCGTCCACGGGCACGGCGCGCCTTTGCCCTTCCACGTGCAAGGAAGCGTTCCCCGTCTGCCCGGGTTCGAGCATGAGCAGGATCCCGTCGCGCGGTCCGACACGGGCGACCGCCCCGCCTTCCTCCGGCGCCGCCGCCGTTTCCGCGTTGCCCAGCAGATCCCGCACACGGCCGCCGCCCCCGGCAAGCCCCGGCACGCGGACCGCGGCGGGTTCCTTGCCGCCGTTGAACGCGATCACGGCGTGACCCCCGCCGGTCTCGAAAAGAGAAGCCCCCGCATCCGGCCCGTCCGCCCGGGCGTACACCCGCGCCCCCGCCCATTCCTCGAGGATGACGCGAAGAATCTCGTCGTTCCGGGCGGGATCGAACCCGAGGACGATCACCCGTCCCGCGTCGCGGGCGCACCGGTATCCGACCGTCTTCCCCTCGATCCGCACCACGCGATCCGCATCGACGGGCGCTTTCACGGAACGAACGGCCTGCTCCTCGATTTCGGCGAGCACCCGGGGCTCGCCGTTGATCTCGGTCTCCTCGATCCCTCCCGAGAGGGTCGACGGCCCCGACGGGGCCGGGAGATCCCGGAAGAACTCCAGCGGCGCGCCTTCCATGTCGAACGCCGGAAGGTGCGGATAGAAGATCGCAACGCCGCCCGCCCGCACGTGCGCATCGACGCGTTCGGCCAGCCGGCGGTCGATCCACGGCATCGCGTAGACCAGCAGAACGGGAACGCCCGCGGGATCCCGCCCTTCGGGCTCGACCTTGAAAACCTCGAAATCGATCTGGGTGCGCAGCAGCCCGTGGAAGAGATCGAAAAACGACCGTTTCGGATCCTCCGCTCCGTACAGGAAATCCTTCAACCAGGGGAAGGCCGAGTATCCCCGGTCGAAATGCGCTTCCGGGGCGTCCGACGCCGCCTCGTGGTACGGGAGGAACTTCACCACGCGCAGATCGAACCGGCGGCGCCAGGTATCGACGCCCGCGTCCCGCAACCCGTGCACGATCCCCGAGATCGCCTCCCAGGAGGGGCGGACGCCGCCGCGACGGTCGACCGGGCAATGGCGCCAACTGTCCCGTTCGACGAACATGTAGAGACTCACGCCGCGCAACCCCAGGGCGAACCAGGAGAGAATCTCCATGCGCGCGAATTCCGGCGTGTACCGTCCCTGACCGCCCCAGATCGGCCGTTCGATCAGTCCGCACATGAACTCCCCCGCGTACGGCAGACGGTTGCCCTGCAGATCCGCCATCGTGAAGACCCAGTCGGCGGCCTTGACCGCCGTGGGGGCGTACATGTCGTACCCGGAAAGATCGAGACCGGCCCGCCGGTCGAAGGCGTCGCCGTCGCCCATCGCCCAGTTGTGGGTCAGGGGCAGGTCGCACCGTTCCCGGACGAACTCGACGTCGTCCCGCAGCGCATACGCCATGTACAGGCGGAAGGCGTCGAGCAGATCGAGCAACATCGCCGGCGGCGCCGTCGCCGCTTTCTCGCCGCGGAACCGCCGATCGATCGCATCGAGAAACCCCGCAACGCTTCCCCCGGTCCACGAACGAAGCCATCCGGCCAGTTCCTCGAACGATGCGAAGCCCGTCTCCCATCGCCGGTTGAGTCGCCCGATCTCTCCGTACCGGTCTTCCATGTGCCGCGCCAGGAGGCCCGGATCGAAATCGTTGCCCGCGGCCCGGTAATGCGCATTCATCCCGGAGAGTTCCAGCCAGTACGGCACCGGCGGTTCCCGGAACCCGTCCACGCCCTCGTTGTAACGCCGCAGGATGTCGCACGTGCCGACGAGGTCGGACCACTCGTTGTGCACCTGCAACAACCAGAGCGCTCCGCCCTCGGAAGCGCGATACGGCGCCACCGCCGACCAGAAGGCGTCGAACGCGACGCGCCACGGCGTGCCGTGGGAACTGGCGCCGCTGACCCTCCATTCGCAGCAGGCCGGCGACGTCCGAAGATGCACGCCGAGCTCCCGTTCCCCGCAGAGCCGCAGGAAACGGGGCAGATCCCGTTCCGGAACCGTCCGCCCCTCGAAATCGAATTCGCCGGGAGCGGTTTCGTGCCAGTTCCATTGCACAAACGAGTTCACGATCGGGAACCCGGCGTCCCGGACCCGGTCGAGGATCAGGGGCCAATCGCCCGCCTCGTTCCGGAAATAGTGAAACTCGGCTTCGAGCAGCGGCAACGTTCGGTCGCCGACACGAATCCCGCCCTCGGTCAATTCCACGGCTTTCACGCGCAACCTCCGCCGGGCCGCGGGAGCGTCCGGATCCTTCGCGGCTTCGGCGCCGGGATTCTGGGGAAAAGACGGGTTCCGCCGCAAGCCGCGCCTTTTCCACTCTCTCAAGAAGCGCGGGCGAGGGCCTCTCCGAGGACCATCACGTCGCATTCGACCGAGGACAGCGACATCGGATCGGGCGTCGGCGGCCCGTCGAGTTCGACGATCTCCACCCCGCCGAGACGAAACCCGAGGCTTCCCGCGGTTCCAGGCGCCGAATGCGTTGCGAAATAGACGTGGGTCGCCTTGCCCGCGACGAAATCCACCTCCAGCGGTTCCCAGACGCCGGGCCGGGGGTTTTCGAACCCGAGGCGGCAGCCCGTGTAGAGATCCCAGAAGGGCCTCGGTTCCCCCGACCAGACCGATGCGTGCAGGACCGTCGTGCGCCCGGCCGCTTCGATCGTCTCATGCAACGCCATGCGCCCGCGCAACCGGTAGAAGCCGCCGGGATCGAGCCGCCCTTCGGGAACGCGCGTTCCGATGCCGCAGTTGGTGGCGGCCGCCTCGGCGTCCAGGCGAAACGCCGGATCCCCGCCGACCGCAAAGACCGGGTCCAGCGACCATCGGACCCGGGACGGATCCGGTTCCCACCCGGGGATCCACGCCGGTTCCCACCCCTGCGGACCGACCCCGTACGCCGATTCTTCCCCCGGCAGGCGGAACTCAGCCCGCCACACGGTCTTCCCCCCGCGGGGCGGCCGGGTCGGGGCCGGCGCAGGATTCTCCGGTTCTTCCGCCGCGAGGTCCCGGATCCGCCGTCCCAGCATCCCGGCGACCAGGGAGCCGATCGCCTCCGTCCGCCGCCGGTCGGACAGAGACAACAGCGCCTGCAGACAGAACGCGTTCCGATGCCGGTCCTCCGTTTCCCCCGGGTTCGGCGGGACGCCCCCGTCGGACCGTTGTTCGTCCAGCAGACGATTGACCGCGCGAATCAACACGGACTCGAGGACATCCCGGGCGGGGTGATCTCCGGGCAGAACCCGGTCCAGAGCGGCCATGCCCCGCAGGATGATCCCGTGGTACCAGATCCAGGAGTTGTGTCCCGGCCAGGCGCCGCAGGGAAGCTGGGAATCGACCGCCGATTCCAGCGTCTTGTAGACGGCCGCATCGATCAGCCACGGTTCCGCCTCCATGGCGAAATGCTCGCAGAGATGCCAGACCGCGAAGAGGTTGTAGTTCGTATTCGGCGAAACGGGGAACGCGGCCGCCCATTCGGCGGCGCGGCGGCTCGCGGCGAGGTACCGCCGATCGGCGAAATGCCGCGCCGCCCTCGCCAGCGCGACCCCGGCGATCCCGGTCTCGTACAGGGGATGATCTCCGCGCTCCAGTCCCCGGCGGGAGAAGTTGTACCAGGCGAACAACCCTTCCCGACGCTGCTCGTTCAACAGGCGATCCGCCGCTTCCCGCGCCCTCGTCGCGTAGACCGGATCGCCGCCGGCCTCCGCGGCCGCGAGATACCCGATGCAGCGCCGACTGGTCAGCCGCACCAACGGCCCTTCCCAGAGGCCGTCGCCCCGATAGACCGATTCCGAGCGCCGATGCACCCTGTCGAACGCCCCGGCCACGGAAGCCCGCGGAACCGGCGCAAACCGGTGTCGGGGTTCGAGGAAGCGGTCTGCCGGGCGCTCGGGCAGCTGCAGCCCTTCCGTAATCTCCATGGTCGGGTACGGTGTATGAAACCCGCAGCGGGTCTCAAGCAGGAAAGCCTCGTCGCGAGGATGCGACGTCCGCCCGCACAAACCCGCTTTCGCGGAAAACCGCCGATCCGTCCCGCGGTTCGAGATCGCCGACCGCGACCGCCGGCGTCCCGGCGTCCGTCACGCAAACCGCCGGAGACGTTCCTCCTGGCCGCGGCGGATCACCGGATCCAGCGGCGGAATCGGCACGACGTTGCCGACATGCCCCGGGCAGAGCCGGTCCGCCAGTTCCCGCGACGTGGGAAACGTGTCGCCGGTGCGTTCCATCCAGTGCCGCAGCGCCGCCGCCAAGTCCGCGCGGATCTCCGCAGCCGAGGAGGCGTCGACGAGGTTCCGCATCTGAAACGGATCGTTCCCGTCGTCGAAAAGCAGCCACGGCCCCGTCCGCAGTTCCACGTACGTGTGGGTCCGGCTCACCACGCCGCGCCAGGCGCGTACGCTGAACCACTCCGGCATGCACGGAAAATTGATGAAGGCGGTCTCCGGGGCCGCGGTCTCGTCGCCGAGCACGAATGCGCTCAGATCCGTCCCCTCGACCTCCTCCGGGATCCCGACGCCCGCCAGGGACAGAATCGTCGGCATCAGATCGACCAGGCCGATCGGTCCGCGCGTCTCCCGGCCCGCCGGAATGCGGCCGGGCCAGCGCATGATCATCGGAATCCCGACGGATTCCCGCCACGGCTTGCTTTTCCAGCCGTGATTCTGGCTGAAAAGCATGTCGCCGTGGTCCGAGGTGAAGATGACGAGGGTGTCCTTCGTCAATCCCGCCTCGTCGAGAGTCCGCATCAGCCGTCCGAACGCCTCGTCCATCGCGGTGACATGGGCGTAGTACCCGGCAATGATCTCCCGTTTCCGGGCGTCGTGTTCCTCCCGCGGCCAGTCCGCGGGACGCGCTTCCCCGCCCACGGTCGCCGGATCCTGGACGAGGGCGTCGACCGCGTTCGGCAGAAACGAAACATCCCCCGGATCGTATCGATCCAGCCGTTCCGCGGGAATCTGCCGATAGGGGCAGTGCGGCGGCGACCAGGAGAGGACCAGGAAAAAGGGATCCGGATCGAATGAGCGGTTCCGGATGAATTCACAGGCCAGATCCGCCTGCCCGTCCGGTTCGTATCCGTCGAACCAGATCGGCACGGGGCGGTCCGGTTCATAGTAGTACCCCGCCAGGTACTGGTGATTGCATTCGGTGCCGGCCCAGAAATCGTCGAATCCTTGCCGCCGCGGCCCGGGCGGGATGAAGGCCCCGCGGTTCACGCCGTCGAGATGCCATTTCCCGATGTAACCGCAGCGGTATCCCGCGGCTCCCAGGCAATGGGCCAGGGACCGGTGGTCGTGTCCGAGCTGCATGTCATTGTTGATCAACCCGTGCGTCTGCACGTGTTTCCCGGTGAAGAGACAGGCGCGCGCCGGCGTGCAGGCCGGCGAGTTCGAAACCGCGTTGGTGAAC
>CAYNBQ010000049.1:4502-28554 GCA_964395275.1 uncultured Verrucomicrobiota bacterium | reverse complement strand
TCGACCGAAAAGAAGAGGATGCCCCGGTCCAGGGCGTACCCGATCTCGGCGCGGTTCTTTCCCACCCCCGCAAATACGACCTTGCCGGGATTCACCCCCGCTTCCAGTCCCCGGTAGAGCTCCCCCGCCGAAACCACGTCCAGCCCCGCGCCCTGCTGGATCAACGTCCGCAACACCGCGATGTTCGAATTGGACTTCACCGAGAAACAGATCAGATGCTTCACATCCGAAAGGGCCCGGTCCAGGCGTGAATAATTATTGACCAGCGATGAATAACTGTACACGTACGTCGGCGTGCTGACTTCCCGGGCGATCTCCGCCACGGGAAGACTCTCGCAGTACAACTCGTTCTCGCGATATTCGAACATCGATCGTCACCCGTCCTTCCGGTTGCCTTCCAGGGACTTCTCCAGGCGTCTCCGCCAGGCGCGGATCCGCCGCGCAACGCCCCGCGGCGCCGTCCCTCCCCGCGTGGTCCGTTCGCGGACCGAGCGGCGGCTATTAAAGATCTCGGCGGAGTCGCGGTCAAACGCCTTCGAAACCGACCGCAGGTCCGCAAGGTTCAATTCGTCCAGTCCCACGCCGCGTTCTTCGGCCAGCGCGACGAGGCGGCCCACGGCCTCGTGCGCCTCCCGGAAGGGAACGCCGCGCACCACCAGATACTCGGCAAGATCCGTCGCCAGGAGGGCGGGATCCGAGGCCGCCGCGGCCATCCGTTCCCGGTCGAACTCCAGGGCCCGAACCAGCCCCGTCATCACCCGCAGGCAGGCATGCGCGTTGTCCACGGCGTCGAAGAGCGGCGGTTTGTCCTCCTGCAGGTCCCGGTTGTAGGTCAGCGGAAGCCCCTTGAGAACCGTCAACAGGGAGATCAACGCTCCGAAGGCGCGCCCGGTGCGTCCCCGGACCAGCTCCGCCACGTCCGGGTTGCGCTTCTGTGGCATGAGACTCGACCCGGTGCAGAAGGATTCGTCGATCCGCGCGAAGCCGAACTCGGAACTCGACCAGATCACCAGTTCCTCGGCGAACCGGGAGAGGTGCACCGCCAGGATCGCCAGGTCCGCGACGATCTCCAGGACGAAGTCGCGGTCGGCCACCGCGTCCATGCTGTTGCCCGCCGCCGATCGGAACCCGAGCAGACGCGCCGTGAGTTGCGGATCGATCGGCAGCGTCGTTCCCGCCAGGGCGCCGGATCCCAGGGGAAGCACGTCCACCCGGTCCAGCGCATCGGCCAACCGCTCCGCATCGCGTTCGAGCATCTCCACGTAGGCAAGCAGATGATGCCCCAGCACCACCGGTTGCGCCCGCTGGAGATGCGTGTACCCGGGCACCAGCGCGTCCCGGTAGGCGTCCGCCCGATCCACCAGCGCAAGCTGGAGTCGGGCGATCTCCTCCCTCAGAAGCGGGACCTCGTCCTTCAGATAGAGCCGAAGATCCAGGGCGATCTGGTCGTTGCGGCTGCGCGCCGTGTGAAGCCGCGCGCCGACCGGACCGATCTCCTCGGTCAACGCCCGCTCGATATTCATGTGAACGTCTTCGAGCGCCGGGTCGAAGACGAACTCGCCCCGCTCGATGCGCCGGCCGATCCGGCGCAGGCCGCGCACGATCCGTTCGCCGTCGGAACGGCTGATGATCCCGCACTCGGCAAGCATCGTCGCATGCGCGATGCTGCCCTCGATGTCGTACGGCGCCAGCCGGGCGTCGAACGAGACCGATTCCGTGAAGGCCTCCGTCAGCCGATCCGTTTCCTTGCGAAATCGTCCCTTCCACATCGGACCGAATCCCGTCCTATCCCCGTTTCGCCATGGCGCCCAGGCGCAATCGCAGGGAATTGAGCCGGATGAACCCCTCGGCGTCCTTCTGGTTGTAGACCTCGTCGGCCTCGAACGTGGCGAACTCGGGCCGGTAGAGGCTCCGGTCGGCCTTGCGCCCGACGACCCGGCAGGATCCCTTGTAGAGCTTCACCCGCGCCACGCCCGTGACCGTCTCCTGCGCCCGGTCCACGGCGGCCCGCAGGATCTCCATCTCCGGGGAATACCAGTAGCCGTTGTAGACAAGTTCGGCGTACTCGGGCATCAGCCGGTCCATCAGGTGCGCCGCCTCCCGGTCCAGCGTGAGGCTTTCGACCGCCCGATGCGCGATCGTCAGGATCGTGCCCCCCGGCGTTTCGTAGACGCCCCGGCTCTTCATCCCGACGTACCGGTTCTCCACCATGTCCACGCCGCCCACGCCGTGTTCCCCGCCCAGCTCGTTCAGCCGGGCGAGCAGGTCGGCCGCGCTCATCCTCGTCCCGTCGACCGCCACGGGAACCCCGCGCTCGAACTCGATCTCCACGTAACGCGGTTCGTCCGGGGCCTCCTCCGGGTCCCGGCTCAGAACGAACATCTCCCGCGGAGGCTCGTTCCACGGATCCTCCAGGATCCCGCCCTCGAAACTGATGTGCAGGAGGTTGCGATCGGAACTGTACGGCTTCTCCGGCGTTACCGGGACCGGGATCCCGTGTTTCCGCGCGTACTCGATCAGGTCGCTGCGCGACCGGAACTCCCATTCCCGCCACGGCGCGATCACCCGGATCGTCGGATCCAGCGCGTAATAGGTCAGTTCGAACCGGACCTGGTCGTTGCCCTTGCCCGTCGCCCCGTGGCAAACGGCGTCGGCGCCCTCCCGGTGGGCGATCTCGATCTGCTCCTTGGCGATCAACGGCCGCGCGATGGAGGTGCCCAGCAGGTAGTTTCCCTCGTAGAGAGGATTGATCTTCATCATCTCGAAGACGAAATCCCGGGCGAATTCCTCGCGGAGATCCCGCACGATGCATTTCGCCGCACCGGTCGCCAGGGCCTTTTCCTCCAACCCCTCGAGTTCCTCCGCCTGCCCGAGATCCGCCGCGAAGGCGATGACCTCCGCGCCGTAGGTTTCCACGAGCCAGCGAATGATCACCGAGGTGTCGAGACCTCCCGAATATGCCAGGACCACCTTCATCTTCGTCTTCTCCTGATTCCTCCGCATCGTGCCCGGAAATCACGCCCGTGCAAAGAGATGTTCCATGATCGCCTTCTGCGCATGAAGCCGGTTCTCCGCCTGGTCCCAGACGACCGACTGGGGCGATTCGAGCACCTCGCGCGTGATTTCCTCGCCCGGATGCGCCGGCAGACAGTGCATGACGATCGCCTCCGGTCCCGCCTGTTCGAGCAGGGCCGCATCGACCCGGTAGGGCTCCAGGGCCCGCAACCGCCGTTCGCGTTCCTCCTCGAATCCCATGCTCACCCAGACGTCCGTGTAGACCACGTCCGCGCCCCGGACCCCTTCGACCGGATCGCGGACGACGCGGACCCTGCCCTCTCCCCCGCGGGCCAGAATGCCGGCGGCCGGTTCGTACCCCTCGGGACAGACGACCCGCAGCTCGATCGGCAGCCGCGCCGTCGCCAGGATCCAGGAGTTCGCCAGGTTGCACGCGCCGTCGCCCACGAAGGCGATGCGCAGCCCGTCGACCCGCCCGAAGCGTTCCTTCAACGTGAAGAGGTCGGCGATCACCTGGCAGGGATGAAAGGTGTCGCTGAGGCCGTTGATCACCGGGACCGTCGCCGCCCGCGCGAACCGGATCAGCCCTTCGTGTTCGTGCGTCCGGATGATGACCCCGTGAAGATACCGGGAAAGAACCCGGGCCGTGTCCACCTCGGACTCGCCCCGTCCGAGCTGCATCTCCGAAGCGCTCAGGAAGATCGAGCTGCCTCCCAGCTCCCGGATCCCCACTTCGAAGGAAACCCGCGTCCGCGTCGAGGCCTTCGAAAAGATCAATCCGTAACAGCCCTCGGCCAGGGGCCGGGGACGGCCGGGATCGCCCCGGAGCCGTTTGCAGCGGGCCGCGTCCTCGAGTACCGCCGTCAGTTCTTCCGTCGTCAGGTCGTGCAGATCGATCAGGTCCCTCTTCATCGGTTCTCCTCCCGCGGCCCCGCGAGAACGGCGGCGATCCGGTCGCACGCTTCGGCGGCCTGTTCGCGGTCGATGATCAGGGGCGGAACCAGACGCAGCACGTTCGCTCCGGCGGGGATCACGAGCAGCCCGTCCGAGGCCAGGCGACGGCAGATCGGCGGGCTCGGTTCGTCGAGCTCGATGCCGATCATCAGGCCGCGCCCCCGGATCCCGCGCACCCGTTCGTTCCCGCCGAGGCGGTCCCGCAACCTGTCCAGAAGAAATTCGCCGATCGCCCGGACGTTCTCCAGAAACCCGGGAGCCGCAATCGTCTCCACCACGGCCAGCGCCGCCGCGCCGGCCAGAGGATTCCCGCCGAAGGTCGATGCGTGGGATCCCACCGGCAGGACCCCTTCCCACCGGCGGCGGACGACGAATCCGCCGATCGGAAACCCGTTGCCCAGTCCCTTGGCCACCGACATCGCGTCGGGCACGATTCCCTCGCCCTGGTGGGCGAAGAAAAGCCCCGTGCGGCCCATACCCGTCTGAACCTCGTCAAGCAACAACAGGACGCCGGCCCGATCGCACAACTCCCGCAAACCCTTCAGATACCCCGCCGGCGGAATCCGGACGCCGCCCTCCCCCAGGATCGGTTCCACCAGCACGGCCGCCGTTCGTTCGTCGATCGCCGCCTCCAACGCCGCGAGATCGCCGAAAGGCGCATGCACGAATCCGTCGGGCAGCGGATCGAACCCCCGACGGACCTTCTCCTGCCCCGTGGCGGCGATCATCGCCAGCGTCCGCCCGTGAAACGATCCCTCGACGCAAACCACCCGGTACCGGCCCCGGTCGCGTCCCCAGGCCCGGGCGAATTTGACCATTCCCTCGTTCGCTTCCGCACCGCTGTTGGCGAAAAAACAGCGCCCGTCGAAGGCCGCCCCGACCAGGCGCTCCGCCAGGCGCGCCTGCGGTTCGTTGTAGTAGAGGTTCGAGACGTGCATCAGCCGGCCCGCCTGTTCCCGGATCGCCCGGACCACGGCCGGATGGGCGTGTCCGAGCCCGCAGACGGCGATTCCCGCGGCGAAATCGAGGTAGCGCCGTCCCTCCGCGTCGTAGACGTAGGCGCCCTCGCCCCTCACAAGAACCAGTTCCGGCGCATAGGTTCCCAGGACGTACCGGTCGTACAGCTTGCGGACCTCCTCCGACGTACTCATTGCACGATCTCCGTGCCGACCCCGGCATCCGTGAAGATTTCCAGCAACAGCGAGTGGCGCAGGCGGCCGTCGATGATGTGCGTCTTCGACACGCCCGACTTGATCGCCTTGGTCGCGCCCCGAACCTTCGGCATCATCCCGCCGCGGATGATCCCGCCGTGGATCAGGTTCTCCACCTCGTCCGCATGCACGGTCGAGAGAAGACTCTCCTCGCGATCCTTCTCCGCCAGGATCCCCGGGACGTCCGAAAGGAAAACCAGCTTCGTCGCCCGAAGCCGCACCGCGATCTCCGCCGCGGCCGCGTCCGCGTTCACGTTGTAGGTCCGCCCGTCCTCGCCCGTCGCCAGGGGACTCACCACCGGGATCTTGTCCGCGGCCTGCACCTCTTCGATGGGAGAAGGATCGACCGAAACGACCTCCCCGACGAAACCGAGATCGTACGGGACGCCCGTTTCCCTGTTCTTCAGCGTCAGCCGCCGGGCCCGGAGAACCCTGCGGCCCGAAACTCCGACCGCTTCCGATCCCGCCGCGGCCAGCCGACGGACCAGTTCCCCGTTGACGCGGCCGTCCAGGACATCTTCGACGGCCCGAATGGCGTCCTCGTCGGTCACGCGCATCCCCGCAACGAACCGCGCCTCGAGGCCGCGCTTCCTCATCTCCGCGCTGATCGCCTTGCCGCCCCCGTGAACGATCACCGGACGCAGGCCGACGCAGTGCATGAAGACGGCGTCGGTCAACACCCCCTGCAGGGATTCCTGCGATTCCATCGCGCTGCCGCCGAGCTTGATGACCGTCGTCGTCCCGCGAAACCGCTGGATCCAGGGCAACGCCTCGATCAACACGGCCGCCTTCTCGATGATGCGCTTCATGGGATCAGTGCTCCGCGTTGATCCGCACGTACTCGGGCGAGAGATCGGTGGTCAGAACGACCGCTTCCGAGGCGCCCCGCCCCAGGTCCACCCGGACCGAGAACTCCCGGCGGGCCGCCGCCGCGCGCGCCGCCTCCGCCGCCTCCTCGCCGACCGCCCGTCCGCCCGCGGCCACGGCGATCTCGTCGAACCAGACCGCCACGCGATCCGGGTCGAGTTCCGCGCCGCAATACCCGACCGCATCGAGGATCCGCCCCCAGTTCGGATCCCCCCCGAACCAGGAGCATTTCACCAGCATCGAACCGGCCACGGCGCGCGCCGCCCGTTCCGCGTCCGCGGGATCCGCCGCGCCGGTCACCCGGACCGTCACCAGTTTCGTCGCGCCTTCGCCGTCGGCGACGATCCGCCTCGCCAGGTCGGAACAGACTTCGAACAACGCCTCCCGGAATTTCCGGCCCGCCGGCGTTCCGGGATCCGCGCGTACGCCCGACCATCCGTTGGCCAGCACGAGAACCGTGTCGTTGGTGCTGCGGTCGCCGTCCACCGTGATCCGGTTGAACGTGCCGTCCACGATCTCCCGCAACCAGCGCTGCAGGTCCGGCGCGTCGATGGTCGCGTCCGTGGTGATCACCGCCAGCATCGTCGCCATTCCGGGGCAGATCATCCCTGCGCCCTTCGCCATCCCCCCGATGCGGATCTCTCCTTCCCCGGTCGAGATCGAGCGTCCGCTCTCCTTCGGCTTCGTGTCGGTGGTCAGAATCGCCGCCGCCGCCGCCGGTCCGCCGTCGGGATCCAACCGTTCCACCGCCTCGGGCAGCGCCGACACGATGCGCTCCACCGGCAAAGGCACGCCGATCGGTCCCGTGGAACAGACCAGGACCTCCTCGGGCAGGATCCCCAACCGCTCCGCTGCAATGGTCGTGGTCCGAAGGGCGTCTTCCATCCCCCGTTCGCCGGTGCAGGCGTTGGCGTTGCCGCTGTTCAGCACGACGGCGCGGGCCCGCCCCTGCTCGATCCGGATGCGCGAAACGCGCACCGGCGCCGCCTGGATCCGGTTCGTCGTGAAGACGCCCGCCGCCGTCGCCGTTTCCTCGGAAACGACCAGGGCGAGATCCGGCCGGCCGTCCGGCTTGATCCCGCAGGCGATCCCCGACGCCAGAAACCCGTCCGGGAAGGTCACGCCCTTTCCGCCCGAATCCGATACGCTCATGACTCCAGCCCCGCCGTTTCGTCCAAACCGAAGGCGATGTTCATGCATTGAACGGCCTGGCCGGCCGCCCCCTTCACCAGGTTGTCGATCGCCGAAACCGCCAACAGCCGGCCCGTGCGCCGGTCGATGCGGACCGCGACGTCGCAGCGGTTCGTACCCACGACGTGCTTCGTGTCGGGCAGTTCCCCTTCCCCGCAGAGCCGGACGAAGGGTTCGTTGCCGTATCGATCCCGGTACAGCGCCTCGAGCCGGTCCCGGCGGATCCCGGTCGCGGCCAGGGGATAGGCCGCCGTCGTCAGGATGCCGCGGGTCGTCGGCACCAGGTGCGGCGTGAAGAGAATCTTCGCCGGCGTTCCCGAAGCCGCAGCGAGTTCCTGTTCCATCTCGGGCACGTGGCGATGGGTCAACAGCCCGTAGGCGCGAACGCTCTCGTTGCATTCGCAGAAGAGCAGAGACTCCACCGCCTTGCGTCCCGCGCCGGAGACCCCGCTCATCGAGCTGATCACGGCCCCCTCGGGGCTCGCCGCCCCGGCCTCGATCGCCGGGAGAATCCCCAGCAGGACGCCGGTCGGGTAGCAACCCGGCACCGCGACCAGACGCGCGTTGCGAATCGCGTCCCGGTACCGCTCGGGCAATCCGTAGACGGCGCTTCGATAGACGTCGCGCGGCGCGGGTTCCACCCCGTAGACCCGGCGGAACGACGACGGGCGACGCAGGCGGAAATCGGCGCTCAGGTCGAAAACCCGTTTGCCGGCCCGCACCAGGGGAACCGCGAACTCCGCCGCGGTCCCGTGCGGCAGCGCCAGGAAGACCGCCCGGACGCCTTCGGGCATCTTCTCCGGATCCGGGCGTTCGAAACGCAGGGCGCATCCCCGCAGCGAAGGGAAAACCGACGATACGGCCTGCCCCGCCCGGCTCCGCGAGGTCGCCCACACCAGGTCGACCTCCGGATGCCGATGCAGCAGCCGCAACAGCACTTCGCCCGAGTACCCGGAAGCGCCGATCACGCCTACCCGGATCGATGGTTCCATGATCGTCGTGCCTTTCAAGAACACGACCCCGAATGTCGAGACATCCGGGGTCGCAATTGGGAATCTCCGCCGCCGAGGAAAGCCGGGAATGGAAATCAGCGCTTCGAGAATTGGAACCGCTTGCGAGCGCCGGGCTGCCCGTACTTCTTCCGCTCTTTCATCCTGGGATCCCGGGTCAGCAGACCGCGGTCCTTCAGGGTGTCCCGCAACACGGGGTCGCAGAGCGCGAGGGCCCGGGCGATTCCATGGCGGGTCGCGCCGGCCTGGCCGGTCGGTCCGCCGCCTCGAACGTTGACCTTGACGTCATACTTCCCCTCGGTCTCCGTCTCCACGAAGGGTTGCCGAACCAGGATCCGAAGCGGTTCGGTCTTGAAGTAATCCTCGAAAGCGCGGCCGTTCACCCGGATCCGGCCGCTGCCCTCGGTCAGCCATACACGGGCCACCGCCGTCTTCCGCCGGCCGGTCGCCGAAAAGACCCGGCGCTCCTGCGCCTCGGTCGTCGCCGTCGATAGCACGTCACTCACGATCCGGATCCTCCGTTACCCGACGGTCATCGGTTCGGGCTGCTGCGCCTCGTGGGGATGGTTCGGTCCGGCATAGACCTTGAGCTTCCGGAACATGGCGCGCCCGAGCTTGTTCCGGGGCAACATCCCGCGCACGGCATGTTCCACGATCCGCTCGGGATGACGCTTGCGCATCTCGGCGGCCGTCATCTCCGTCAGGCCGCTCGGATACCCGGAATACCGCCAGTAGGTCTTCTGTTCTTCCTTCCGCCCCGTCAGACGAACCTTCTCCGCGTTGATCACAACCACAAAGTCGCCCGTGTCTACATGCGGCGTGTACGTCGGCTTGTTCTTCCCGCGCAGGACGTTGGCAACCTGCACGGCCAGTCGCCCGACGGGAACCCCGTCGGCGTCCACGACGTACCAGCGCCGCTGCACTTCCTCGCGTTTCGCAACGTAGGTCTTCATACGGCCTTCCGCCGGTCGGAAGACGACTCTCCCGACCGTTTCTCAGATGAATGGAAACACTCCTGCGACGAAAGGGCAGCAGTATACGCAGCACCACCGGGAGTGTCAATCCGGCGCGGTCCCGGACGTTCCCGGCGCGAGGATCTCCACCTCGAACCGCTTCAACGCGCCCCCGTCCGCCGCTTCCCCGGCCGGCCCCCGAGGCACCGGTACGCCGAGAGACTCCTCCGCCGGGGAAACTTCTCCTTCTTTCATCGCCGCCCGTCGCTCCGGCGCTTCCCCCGGGGCGGCGAGATCGATCCGGACCACCCGCACCTTGCCCGTCTCCAGTTCCCGGACAAAACGATCCACGTTCCGCCCGGGCAGGAACAGCGTCATCCTTCGGACCTCCTCCGAACGTCCTGCCTCCTCGACAACCGCTTCCCCGCGCAGATTCCGGGCCGCGGCCCGCACCAGGGCCGCCGCCTTCGCGGGATCCGCAGCCTCCAGAATCATCCTCCCCGGGGACTCGGCGAGTGTTGGCTGCAGACCGCCGACCGAGTCCGGTTCCAGCAACAATTCCCCGCCGGTTTTCTCCGACGCCGAGAAGGCCGTCCAGCCGGCGGACGGGGGCCTCTTCATCATTCCGTCCGAAAGCGACGGCACATCGACGCCCGCCGGCGTCGCCTCGGCCCGGGGACGCGCGGAGACCGCATTCCCCCGGTCCTCCGCGCGGGCGAGGAGAAAGGTCTCCTCCTGCCGCGCCCCGCCCGGGGACGATCCCGTGCCCGTCTCCGGAGGTTCGGCCGAAAGGGGTTCCGCGACTGCGCGAAGCGTTGTCGTCCGGGCGGCGAAAGACCTCCGTCCCGCAATCCCGCCGTCCCCCGGCAGCGGTTCCGCAGCCTCCGCGGAATCGCCCTCGCCGAACCCGTCCGCCTCCGCCGGGGCCGAGGCCGGCGCCGGTACGGCCCCGGGAACTCCCTCCCGTTCCGGAGACGCACCGGGCGAGGGCTTTCCGGCCATTTCGACCGGCCCGGTCCAATCGAGCGTTTCCCGGGGCGAAAGGACCGTTTCCACGCTCGAACGCCGGCCCGCGCTCAACAGCGTCCGCATGCCCAGGACCCCGCCGACCAGGAACATCACAACCGCGGCCCACCGCAGAATCCTGCCGAAGTTCACCGACACCGGGGCCGAATCGCCGCGCCGGGCCGTATTCTCTCCATCCGGCCCCTTCTCGATCGATTCCCGCACGGCCGCCGCCAGCGATCGCGGAAGGCTCAGTCCGCATCCCAGGCCCGCCACCGCCTCGTCGATCCTGCGCCACTGCGAGAGAACCTCCCGGCAGGCGGCGCAATCCTCCAGATGCCGTTCGACCGTCCGCCGATCGGCTTCCGGGATCTCGCCGTCCAGGTAGGCGCTCAACAGCGCCCGGATGTCGTCACATTCCTTCTTCGGATTCATGGCCAAACAAGGCCTCCCGCAGGAGTTCCCGCGCCCGGAAGATCCTCGATTTCACCGTCCCCTGCGTACAGCCGAGGATCTCGGCGATCCGCGCGTACGAGGCCCCTTCCACGTTCCGCAGCCAGAGGATCTCCCTCGCATCCCGGGGAAGGTCTTCCATGGCGACCCGGACACGCCGTTCGAAATCGCGGGCCGCCGCCTCGTCCCGCGGCGTCGGCCCCGGATCGACCGGTTCGGCCGTCGCGCGCCGGCCTTCGTCGTCGTTCCTGTCGTCGAACGACACCGTCCGGTCCTCCCGCCGCCGGATCCGGGTGCGAAGCCGGTTGCGGGAAAGATTCACCGCAATCCGGTACAGCCAGGTCGAAAACTCCGCGTCTCCGCGGAACCGGTCCAGCGAACGGTAGGCGCGGACGAAGGCGTCCTGGGCCACCTCCATCGCGTCTTCCCTGTGCCGGAGCATCCCGTAGGCCACCCGGTAGATCCGATCCTGATGTCGCAGCACGAGCATGTCGAAGGCACTCCGGTCCCCCGCGCGGCATCGTTCCACGAGTTCGGCGTCCGTCGCCGCGGGAGACTCCCCGTTTTCCTTAGACACGTCCGTCACCCGAAAAGTTCCCTCCGGTCTTCGGCGGAAGGACCCCGTCGGAAACCGCATTCGCCCCCCCACACACCTCCGCGCGCCGCCGCATCAGGAGTCGTCCGAATCGAATTCCGGCTTCGCGCTGCGCGTCATCAGCAACGCGACCGCCTCGTCGGGACGATGATCTTCGTAGAGAACCTGGTAGACCTTTTCGATGATCGGCGCCTCGACCCCGGCGCGTCGGGCCAGCATCCTCGCGGCCCGCGTCGTCCGGACTCCTTCGGCGACCATGGTCATGTCCGCGAGAATCGCGTCGAGTTTCTCCCCCCGGCCGAGCCGTTCCCCGACGCGACGGTTCCGGCTCCATCGGCTCAGGCAGGTCACGATCAGGTCGCCCATCCCGCTCAACCCGGAGAAGGTCTCCCGCCGTCCCCCCAGCGCGACGCCCAGCCGGGACAGTTCGGCCAATCCCCGGGTGATCAGGGCCGCCTTCGTATTGTCTCCGAACCCGATGCCGTCGGAGACGCCCGAGGCGATGGCGAAAACGTTCTTCAGCGAACCTCCGTATTCCACCCCGGCCACGTCGTCGCTGGTGTAGACGCGGAACCGGTCGGTCATGAACGTTTCCTGGACATCGCGGGCGACGTCCGGATCGTCCGAGGCGGCCACCACCGCCGTGGGGATCCTCCGCGCCACTTCCTCGGCATGGCTCGGCCCCGAGAGAACCGCCAGCCGCACCGGTCCGAGGAGATCCCGGATGACGGTCGACATCCTCCGCAGCCCGTCGATCTCGATCCCCTTGGCCACGCTCACCAGCACGGTCTCCGGGGGGATCCTGCCGGCAAGCCGGCCGCAGAGTTCGCCCATCACGTGCGAAGGAACCGCCAGCACCGCCAGTTCCGCGCCGTCGAGCGCGGCGTCCAGATCCGCCGTCGGCTCGATCGAAGGAGCGACCTCGATCCCCGGCAGATACCGTTCGTTCGCGCCGGCCCGCCGGATCGCATCGATCTCCTCGGGAAACGCGCCCCAGAGACGAACCCGGTGCCCGGCTCCGTCCAGAAGAACCGCAAGCGCGGTCCCCCAGCTACCCGATCCGAGAATCGCTATTCTCTTCTTTCGACCGTTCATCCCCTCGCCTCGACTTTCCCACCCGGGGTTCCTCCCCCCGGGCCAGACGCCGCAGGTTCGCCCGGTGTTTCCACACCGTCACCGCCGCCAGAACCAGGGTCAGAATCCACGCCGGCCGTCCCGCGCCCAGCAGCCGGACCCAGAACGGGAGGCTGACCGCGGCCGCGACGGAGGCCAGGGAGACGTAGCGTCCCAGGGCGAAGACGACCAGCCACACCCCCAGACCGCACGCCGCCGGCAGGGGAATCAACGCGAACATCGCCCCGCCGCCCGTGGCCACGCCCTTGCCCCCGCGGAAACCGAGGAACGGCGTCCAGTTGTGCCCGGCCACGGCCGCGGCCGCGCAGAAGACCGCCGTCCATTCCGGATCCGTCGCGCCTCCGAACCGCTCGACCGCCCCCGGGAGCAGGAGAACCGGCAGGGCGCCCTTGACGATGTCGACCGCCAGCGTGAAGCCGCCCCATCCCCATCCCAGGGCCCGCGCGGTGTTCGTCGCGCCGATGTTGCCGCTGCCCACCTTCCGCAGATCGATCCCGCGGGACCGCGCCAGGAGATACCCGGTCGGGATCGATCCGACGAGAAAGGAGAGAACGATCGCCGCCGCGGTTCCCATCAGGAGAATTCCCGCAGGCCGTTCATCCCCGGCGCCGGATCATGCGCCGGCAGGCGCGACGGCCGCCGTGGCCCTCCAGAGACCGAACCGTTCCCGGATCTTCGTGAAGACCGACGAAAGCCCCACATAGAGGAAACCGAACTGGAAAATGACCAGGAACGGCAGCGGCGCCCACATCTCGTGACGGATCGCGTAGTAGACGATGAAGGTGAAATAGGCCCCGAACGCCAGCTCCGCCAGGGTCACGCCCCCGATCAGGCTGTTGTACTTCTTGCCGACCCACCGGTCGCTGTCCGAGCGGATCCCGTATTTCGGCGTGCGCCGGAACTCGCTCTGACGGTTCGTCAGCCCTTCCAGCACGGCCTGGCTGTTGTTGATGGTCAGGCCGATGCCCACGCCCATCAGCAGGGGAACGTAGAGAATCCGGCCGATCCATCCCGAACGGTGCAACTCGCGCTGGGCGCAGACGTAGAACGCCGAGATCGACAGGGAGGCCGCGACGAAGGCCGGGATGTCGAAGAAGATCGTGCGAACGAGGTCCGCATGCGCCCCCACCATCGTCGCCGGGAAGAGCAGCGCGCAGAGCAGCGTGAGGAAGAGATAGGCGATATTGGCGCTCAGATGAATCGTCGCCTCGGCCTTCACCTTCAGGGGCAACCGGCTCTTCCAGACCTGGGGAAGCATCTTCCGGCAGGTCTGAATCGAACCCTTCGCCCAGCGGTGCTGCTGGGATTTGAAGGCGTTGATGTCGACGGGCAGCTCCGCCGGCGTGACGACTTCCGGCAGGAATACGAATTTCCAGCCCCGAAGCTGCGCGCGGTAGCTCAGGTCGAGATCCTCCGTGAGGGTGTCGTGCTGCCAGCCCCCCGCGTCCTCGATGCAGCTCTTGCGCCAGACGCCCGCAGTCCCGTTGAAGTTGAAGAAGCGGCCGGAGGTGAACCGGGCCGTCTGTTCGATCAGCAGATGGCCGTCGAGGAACATGCTCTGCAGGCGCGTCAGCAGGTTGTACCGCTCGTTGAGATGCCCCCACCGGGTCTGGATCATGCCGATCTTCGGATCGGTGAAATAGTGGATGATCTCGCGCAACAGGCCGGGCTGGGGGACGAAGTCCGCGTCGAAAATCGCGATGAATTCGCCGCGGGCGCGTCTCATCCCGTTTTCCAGGGCGCCGGCCTTGTAGCCGGTGCGGTCCTCGCGGTGGATGTAGACGACGTTGCAGCCCTGTCGGCGGAGTTCTTCCGCTTTCTTCTGGGCGATCTCGCGGGTTTCGTCCGTGGAATCGTCCAGAACCTGGATCTCGAGGCGGTCCTTCGGATAATCGAGCTGCGCCACCGCCTCCATCAACCGTTCGACGACGTACATCTCGTTGTACACCGGCAGTTGAACGGTCACCGCGGGCAACTCTTCGAACCGCCGCGCCGGCGGACGACAACGGCCCCGGTGCCGGTAGTAGAGGTAGATCATGACGTACCGGTGCAGGCCGTAGATCATCAGAGCGGCCAGCGAGAACGCATAGAGGTAAAAGGTAACTACTCGGATCCAGTCCATCAGGCTGCCGTCCCCATCAACCGGGTCTTTCCGGGGACTCCGCCCCCTCTCCGTTCGTCGTCCCCGCCCGGCAGTTCGCCCGAGCCCGCCGTCTTCATCAACCGTCGATTCTCCGAGAGGGCGCACGGCCAGTCAAGCGCCCATCCGTACGCGGGCCTTGACTCGAACCGGCTTCCCTCCTGAAGCTTCCGAAGCGTTGTATCCGTCCCGCCTCCCCGGCTATCTTCCGGAACGGATCCCGGAACCGGCGTCTTCGACGCGCTCCGTTCTGGTTCGAAGGGGAAGGATCATACGCATGACGACACATTCCGGAAAGCGCAAGTTCCGCCTCGGCGTTCTCGGCTCGGGCCGCGGAACCAACCTGGAATCCATCCTGCAGGCCGCCGAAGCGGATCCGGCATACCCGGCCGAGGTCGTTCTGGTCGCCACGGACGTCCCCGGCGCCCCGATTCTCGATCGGGCCGTCCGCCGGGGCATCCCGACCCTCACCGTCCCCGCGCCGCCCGGACGCCTCCGCCGCGAAGACGAGGAAACCTTCGCGGAGGTGCTGCAGGCCCACGAGGTCGATCTGGTCGTCCTGGCCGGGTTCATGCGGGTTCTTCGGGGGCCGATCCTCGAGGCCTTTCCGATGCGGATCGTGAACATTCATCCGGCCCTGTTGCCGTCTTTCCCCGGGCTGGAAGCCTGGAAACAGGCGCTTGATTACGGCGTGAAGGTGTCGGGATGCACGGTGCATTTCGTGGACCGCGGGGTCGATACCGGCCCGATCCTCGCGCAACGCCCGGTGCCCGTGCTGGACGACGACACCCCCGAGACCCTCCACGCGCGGATCCAGAAGGAGGAACACATCGCCTTCCCCGAGGTGATCCGCTGGATCGCCGAAGATCGAGTGCGCGTGGAAGGACGCAAGGTGCGCGTTCTCCCGCCGAAGGAATGAGGGCCCCGCCGGGGGGGCTTCCTTGATTTCCCGGCTTCCCTCCCCTAAACTCCACCTTCCCGCCGGTCGGATTCCGCGGACCGTCTTCCCCCGGCGCGATTCGAGGACGTCTTTCCCTCCGGGTTCCGCATCCGCCCCCGGAAGGGGGCCGGAATGCAACCGTCCTCGGAACGCCCGGGAAGGAGCGGGAGATCCCGTAAACGACGCGGCCCGACGGCGGGGGGAGAGTTTCATGACCGATCGGAAGATTCTGAGACTGGGCCTTCCCAAGGGGAGCCTTCAGGAAGCGACCTTCAGCATGCTGCGGAAGGCCGGCTTCAACGTATCGGTCGACCGCCGGGCCTACGTCCCCCGGATGGACGATCCCGAGATCGAGGCGCGCCTCATCCGGGCCCAGGAGATCAGCCGTTACGTGGAAAACGGGCATCTGGACGCCGGATTGACGGGTCTGGACTGGGTCATGGAAAACGAATCCGACGTCGTCGACGTGGCCAGCCTGATCTACGCGAAACAGGGGCTCCGGCCCGTCCGATGGGTGATCGCCGTCCCCGAGGATTCCCCCATCCGGTCGGTCCGGGATCTGGAAGGCAAATGCATCGCCACCGAGGCGGTGAATCTCTGCCGCCGATACCTGGAAAAGAAGGGCGTGCGGGCCGAGGTGGAGTTCTCCTGGGGCGCCACGGAGGTCAAGGCGCCGGAACTGGTCGACGCCATCATGGAATTGACCGAAACCGGTTCCTCCCTTCGCGCCAATCATCTGCGCATCGTCGAAACCGTGCTGGAGTCCACGACGAGGTTCATCGTCAATCGGCAGGCCTGGGAGAACCCCTGGAAACGCCGGAAGATCGAGAATCTCGTGCTGTTGCTCCAGGGCGCCCTGAACGCCGAGGAAAAGGTAGGTCTCAAGATGAACGCCCGGGAGGACAATCTCGCGAGGGTGCTCGAGGAACTGCCCGCCCTCAGGAACCCCACCGTGGCAAGCCTGGCGGCCGACGGATGGGTCGCCGTCGACACGGTGGTCGACGAAAAGACGGTCCGGGAGATCATTCCGAAACTCAAGGAACTGGGCGTCGAAGGCATCATCGAGTATCCGCTGAACAAGGTCGTGTACTAGAGGTACTGCGACAGGGGAGAAATTCATGGGTTCGCTGAAGAAGAAGAGGAAAGCGAAGATCGCCAAGCACAAACGGCGCAAACGACTGCGTGCGGATCGACACAAGAAGAAGAACCGCTAGGGCTCTTCCGGCTGGCCGGGTTCCGGATCGCACGGCCTGGATTCTCCCCGGTCCCAAGGTTTTCCATCATGGAATGAGAAAGTTCCTCTGTCTCTGCGGGGTGCTTCTGGCGGGGTGTCTGCACGACCCGGCGCCCGCACCCACGCAACCGCTTCCCGGGCCCCCTGCGCCGGGCGGCGCCGGCGATCTGGCCCTCACGCCCGAGGAAGATCGGCAGGCCGAGGCGCTGGCTCGCTATTCCCACGCGCTGCTCCTCTCCCACCGGGGGGAGACGGAGGCCGCGCTCCGGGAATTCCAGGAAGCGGCCGCCCTCGATCCCATGGAGGTCCATCTCCAGACCCGCATCGCCCATGAACTCCTGCGCAACGAACGCCAGGAAGAGGCCATCGAGGTGCTGGACCGGGCGCTGACGCACTTTCCGGACAACGCGCCGCTGCGCGTCCTGCGCGGCGTGGCCCGGGAACGCCGGGGCGACACCGACGGGGCGCTGGCGGATTACCGCGCCGCCGTCGAATCGGATCCGGACGATCCGACCGGATACCTGCATCTGCGGAACCTTTACCTCGAGGAGGATCGCCCCGAAGAGGCGGCCGACGTCATGGAGGCGATCGTCCGACGACGCCCCGACGACGCCTCGCTCTGGGAAAAACTCGCCGAGGTCTATTCCCGTCGCGTCGCCACCGCGAATCCCGAGGAGGCCCGGATCCTCGGGGAGAAGATGGCCGAGGCCTTCGAGAACGCCGACGAAGCCGATCCGGGCAACCCGAGGATCCTCGCCCGACTGGCCTCGACCTACCTGGGCCTGGGACGCTTCGACGACGCGGCCGAAACCTACCGCCGACTGCTCGAAGTCCGACCCGACGCCTACCTCGTCCGGGAAGCCCTCGCGCAAACCTACGTGCGCGCCGGACGCCCCGAAGACGCGATCCGCGAATACGAACAGCTCGTCGGGCAGGAACCCCTCATCGCGCGGTTCCACCTGCGGCTGGCCGACCTCTACGAACAGACCGGCAATACGCCGGCCTTCGAATCGAATCTCGAAACCTTTCTCGTCCTCAATCCGACCGAGCGGGAGGACGTCTACCTGCGGCTCGCCCTGTCCC
Organism: uncultured Verrucomicrobiota bacterium; assembly: GCA_964395275.1. Taxonomy (GTDB): domain Bacteria; phylum Verrucomicrobiota; class CALLYA01; order CAYNBQ01; family CAYNBQ01; genus CAYNBQ01. Next base: position 10,769 of record CAYNBQ010000049.1, on the reverse strand, counting down.
GCGCACGCCGGGGAGATCTCGATGCGGCCCTGGAAGCCGTCCGGGACGCCGAGGAACGCTTCCCCGACAGCGAAGAGGCCCTGCGCGCACGCTTCTATCTCCAGTTGGCCGGAATCCGCGAGGAAGAGGGCGATCTGGACGGCGCGGAAGAGGCATACCTCCGCGCCTTCGAATCCGAGCCGGACGTCCCCGGACACCAGGTCTACCGGAAGCTCCTCCAGCAGGCCTACATGCGTCTTGCGCTCCTCCTGGCCCGCCGGGATCGGATCGACGAGGCCGTCGAACGGATCCGCGAGGGCGTCGAACGCATGCCCGACACTCCGGAAATGCTCTACGTCGAGGGTCTTCTCCTCGGGGACGCGGGGCGTTTCGAAGAAGCCGCCCGCGCCCTCCTGCGGGTGCGGGAGACCGCCGCCGAGAAGCGACCCGACCTGCTCACGGCGGAATTCTTCTTCCGCCTCGGCGCCGTGCTCGAGCAGGCCGGACGCTACGAGGAGGCCGCCGAGGCCTTCCGCGAATCGATCCGGCTCGACGGTTCCCAGGCCGACGCCTACAACTACTTGGGCTACATGTTCGCCGAACAGGACATGCATCTCGAAGAGGCCGAAAAGATGATCCGCAAGGCCCTGGAACTGGAACCGGACAACGGCGCCTTCCTCGACAGCCTCGGCTGGGTCTTCTACCGCCAGGAAAAATACCGGGAGGCCCTCGACGCGATTCGCCGGGCCGCGGAACGCCTCGGCGACGACCCGGTCATCTTCGACCATCTCGGCGACGTCCTGCTGCGCCTCGGTCGCGAGGACGAGGCGATCCCCCAGTGGCGTCGCGCCCTGGAACTCGATCCCGACAACGAGGAGATCCGGCGGAAACTCGACGACCACGCCCCGCCCGGCGAAGAGGGAACCGCGCCGGAACCCTCCGGGTCGCCCGGGACCTGAGCCTTCCCGGGCTCCCGCCGAGGCGAGGCGATTCGAGAGGAGGCGCCCGTGCCGAACGAAGTCCTCTGGTTCCTCTTCCTGCTCGTGGACCTGTCCCTGGCCGTCGGCATGTTCGGCCTCTTCGGACGGGAAGGCCTGTTGGCCACCATCGTCCTGAGCATCGTGCTCTGCAACATCCAGGTCCTGAAACTGGTGGAGATGTTCGGAATCACCACGACGCTCGGCAACGTCCTCTACGGAAGCATCTTCTTCGCGACCGACCTGATAGGCGAACTCTACGGCGCACGCCAAGCGCGCAGGGCGGTCTGGCTCGGCTTCGCGGGACTGCTGATTTCCACCGTCGTCATGAACCTCTCCCTCCATTTCCGCCCGGCCCCGGCCGACACGGTCGATCCCGCCCTGCAGACCCTTTTCCGGGTCATGCCGCGGATCGCCGCCGCCAGCCTTCTCGCGTACCTCGCGAGCCAGTTCCACGACGTCTGGGCCTTCCACCGCATCCGCCGCGCGACGAGGGGCCGGCACCTCTGGCTGCGGAACAACGTCTCCACGCTCCTCTCCCAGGGGATCGATACCGTCGTCTTCACCTTCGGCGCCTTCCTCGGCAGGGTGGACTCACCCGTCCTGCTGCAGATCCTCGGGACCACCTACGTCCTGAAAGCCCTCGTCGCCCTGGTCGACACGCCGTTTCTCTACATCGGCCGCGCCGTCGCCCGGCGGCGCGACCCGGCCCGGCGCGCCGGCGCGGAGGATCCGGCATGAAGGATCCGACGCCCGACGAGGCCCGGCGAAGGGCCTTCCGTACCCATTCGCGAAGCCTCGATCAGACCCGGTTCGCCTACGCCGTTCTTTCCCGCAGGGCCGGGGGAATCTCGATCGGCGTCAACCTCAATCCTTCGAAGCAATGCAACTTCGACTGCGTCTACTGCCAGGTGGACCGGTCCGTTCCCCCCAGGGACCGCAAGGTCGATCTCCCCGTGCTCGAACAGGAGCTCGTCCGGCTGCTCCGGTCCGTTCGGGACGGCTCCCTCTACCGGCACGAGCCCTTCCGGGCGATTCCCGATCGACTCCGGCGCCCGGTCGACATCGCCTTCTCGGGAAACGGGGAACCGACAACCGCCCCCTGCTTCGGCGAGGCCGTCGATCTCGTCCTGAGGGTCCGCCGCGAAGCACAACGGGAGGATCTCCCCATAAGACTCCTCACGAACGCCTCCGGCCTGGATCGGCCCGCCGTGCGCGCCGCCCTCGACCGGCTGGCCCGGGGACCGTTCGAGATCTGGGGCAAACTGGACGCCGGAACCGCGGAGTTCTACCGACGGGTGAATCGGAGCCGCGTGCCCTTCGACCGCATCCTGCTCAATCTCGCCGGGGCCGCCCGGCGGTACCCGTTGTCGATTCAGAGTCTCTTCCTGCGGATGCACGGCGTTCTCCCCGCCGAAGCCGAGATCGGCGCATGGATCGACCGGCTTCGCGACATCCGCTCCTCCGGCGGACGAATCGCCTCGGTGCAGGTCTACACCGTCGCCCGGCGTCCCGCCGAGGAGTGGGTCGCCCCCCTGTCTCGCGGGGAGCTGGAAACCATCGCCGCGCGCGCCGCCGAGGCGGGGTTCGACGTCCGCGTCCATCCCTCCGCCGGGGAAAGCTGAACCGACGGCGTCGCCGCGCGGGGCCCCCTCCCGCACCGGTCCTCTTCCGGGTCAGCGGGCCGATCCCCGGCCCTCGAGAAACGCCCGCGCCGCGCCGTAGAAATGCGCCGCGTCGACCACCTCGACCTTCCCCGGAAACCGCGCGCGCAGTTCGCCGACCGCCTCGGCGAGGATCGTCGGCGGCACCAGGACGGTCCGGTAGAGGTGGAACTTCGTTCCCCGATCCCTCGCGACGTCCGATCCGATCCGTTCCGCCAGCTCCCGTACGGACGTGCGATGGCCGAACGATGCGTCGCATTCGACGAACGGGGTCCGGCCTTCCAGCAGGAGTTTCGGCTTCTGCCGGTAAACGCCCACCCCGTCGGGCGTCACCCGGGCCAGCGCGCGGCGGACCGCGGGCGACAGAGAATATTCTTCACCGTTGATGATGAATCCGGTGATCGACATCGACAGACGACGATGATGTTCCCGGGCGAACCGGACGTAGCGGTCCAACTCCGTCGGCCGCGTCGAATGGCGACGGGGCGATTCCAAGTGAACCGGGTTGACGTAGCCGGCTCCGTCGCCGGCCGTGAAGGTGTCCAGCGGGGTGCGCGTCGCCGCAACGTGCCGAAAGACGTGCGGCGCCCGCCGCGCCAGGATCGGATTGAAGGCCCAGCTCATCGGCAGACGGCCCCGCCCCGGATCCTCCCAGAGTCGCGGAAGGGTCTGCGACATCCAGGCGGCCGAATCGAAATCGCCCACGTAGAAACAGACGTACGAGCGCCTTTCCACGTCGATCCGCCCCGGCGCGGCCGCCGCCTTCCGGAACGCCGAGGGATCCACGTCGCCGTGGGCCCAGACCGATCCGTTGGCCATAGCGTCGAGCGAATAGGCGTCCGCGTCGAGAACGGCGTTCCACGCGCTGCACACGGCCACCATCTCCCATTCCCCGAGCACCCCGTGGTGCTTGCTGTTCCGGCCGATCACGCCCTCGTCTTCGTAGGCGGCGTACTTGATCCGCCACGGCAGGAATCCGCCCACGGTGATCAGACCGCGGTCGCCCGCCCGGTCCAGCCGATCGTTGGCGGCTTCCAGGATCGTTTTCAACGTGGCGAGATCCGTTCCGAGGGGCTGGTCCGGATCGTCGTTCGGCGCCTCGTCGCCCCACGGGGACAGGTCGAAAAAGAAGGCCTTGCGGGCCACGAAGAAATCGTGGTTCGCCAGGTTCAGCGCCTGCAGATCCGGGTAGGCGGGCGTCCCCGGGGCGTCGTACGGAGGACGGCCGCCCCACGCCATGCCGTCCGGGAAATACGCCATCCAGTGCGGATCGCATTTCCCGGAACGAAGGAAGGTCTCCACCGCCCAGAGATAGGCGTCGCATTTCGCGCTGCCGGAAGAGGGACGATGGGTGCCGGGAATCGTCCCCTCGCCCGTGAAAAGACCCCGCAGGTCGAGCCGCACCGGCAGATCGGGAAAGCGGCGGCGGAATCGGCGCCAGAAGGAACCCGGACGGCCGCCGCCCCGAATCGGGATCAACCCCAGAACCCCTGCGGCGGTCGCGGCCACGTTCGCCGTCGAAGGAACCTCTTCGTCCCACAGGACGACGCCGGAAGCCCGGCGCACGAATCCGGAGAGGAGTTCCCAGTAGTCGTCCGCCTCCCGCACCCGCCACCCCTGCAGGAACCCTCCCGGCCCGAGTTCCAGGTTCAACCAGAAACGGTCCACGTCCACCGCCGCCGGCGTCAGACGTTCGCGGGTCCCCAGAAGGTAGAGGCGGGGACGCGATCGGTTCGCCAGACCCTGCAACGACGCCAGGGCGCGCAACGCATCGGCCCGCACCGTCGAATCCCGGAACAGCCTGTCCAGATGGCTCTGGTCAAAGAGGGTCAGGGTGGGCAAAATGGCCTCCTTTCCAGCCGGCCGAATACACAGCCTCGGAGACAACCAGAATGGCGGACAACTCCAGTCCCGAACAAGAATCAATCGAACAGAGGGTCCGCGAGGCCTGCCACGGGATCAACAACGTGATCAGCATCCTTGCCGCGGCTCTGGAACTGGGACAGGGAGAGGACGGCGATCCGGAGTTCATGGCCCGCGCCGTTCAGAACAGCGAGAACACCCTCCGCAGAATCGTCGCCGATCTCCGGTCCTCGATCGCACCCTCTTCCCCGCCGTCGATGTCTCCCGATTCTTGATCCCCGGGGAAGCCTCGCACAAAATGCCCGCCTTCGCCGGGATCCCCCCGACCGGGGGCGTCCCGAACCGAGCAGGGGATGCGCTTTGATGGATCGTTCGATCGACCTCGTCGTGGCCGGACATATCTGTTTCGACGTCATTCCAGCCTTTCGCGAGGGGGAATCGCGCCTCCCCGAAGAGATCTTCCGCCCGGGGACCCTCACGCGCGTCGCCGACGCCGCGGTCTCGACCGGAGGCGCCGTCTCGAACACGGGGCTGGCCGCCATCCGGCTCGGTCTGGAAACGCGCCTGATGGGCAAGGTCGGCAACGATTTCTTCGGACGGGCCATCCTGGATTTTCTCCGCGAACGCAACGCCGCCGAGGGAATGATCGTCGTCGAAGGCGAGGCCAGCTCGTACACGATCGTCCTGGCGCCGCCGGCCGCCGACCGCATGTTCCTGCACAACCCCGGGGCGAACGACACCTTCCGGTTCGAGGATATCCGGTTCGAAACCGTCGGCCGGGCCCGGCTTCTCCATTTCGGATATCCCACGCTGATGGAACGGTTTCATCTCCTCGAGGAAGCCGATCTGGAAAGGACCATGCGGAAGGCCCGGGAACTGGGCACGACCACGTCCCTGGACATGTCCCTGCCGGATCCGCATTCGCCCGCCGGCCTGGCCCCCTGGCCGCGGATCCTCGAACGGGTCCTTCCGTACGTGGACCTCTTCCTGCCCAGCGCCGAGGAACTCCTTCTTCTCCTCCATCGCGAGGAATACCTCCGACGCATCCGAAACGGCCTTGACGTCCTGGAATCGATGTCGCTCGACGAGATCGTCGGACTGGCCGAAGAATGCCTCCGTCTCGGCGCCTCGGTCGTCCTGATCAAGTGCGGCCGCCGCGGACTCTACCTGCGCACCGGACCGGCGGCCGCCGTCGCCCGGTGCGGCGCCGCGGCGCCCGATCCGGCCTCCTGGGCCGAGCGCGAATTGTGGGAACTCCCCTACCGGATCGAACGGGTCGCCAGCGCCACGGGTTCCGGCGACTGCTGCATCGCCGGATTCCTCGCCGGGCTCCTGAGGGGACAGAGTGTCGAGGATTCCCTCCATTACGCCGCCGCCGCAGGGGCCTTCAACGTGACCGCCATGGACGCCACCTCGGGCGTCCGCTCCTGGGAGGAAACCACCCGACGGATCCGGGACGGATGGCCGAAGACGGCGGCCGACGACGACCTCTCGGCATGGATCCGGGACGACGCGTCGGGATGCCTGCGGGGCCCCCGCGACCGGAATAACGCCTGAAAAACCGTGGCGCACCCGGAGGGATTCGAACCCCCAACCCTCGGATCCGAAGTCCGATGCTCTATCCAGTTGAGCTACGGGTGCGCCGTGCCGATGCGTCCCTTATACCGGCAAACGCCGGCGGCGACCACCCGGTTCTCCCTTCGTTCCCGGGCCGTTCCCGTTTCCGCCGTCGTTCCCGGGCCGTTCCCGTTTCCGCCTCCTCCGGCGCCGCTCCGCCGAACCGG
>CAYNBQ010000049.1:0-4402 GCA_964395275.1 uncultured Verrucomicrobiota bacterium | reverse complement strand
TCGTTCCCGGGCCGTTCCCGTTTCCGCCTCCTCCGGCGCCGCTCCGCCGAACCGGGTCCGACGGGATCCGCCCCTTGACGGATCGCCCGAGCGGAGGGAGGCTACCGCATGGAAGGAGACCCGATGCGGCGACTCGAACAGAAGGAACGGGAAGCCGTTCTGCGCCTGATGGCCGACGCCGACGACGGCACCCTCGGCCTGATCGAGGAGGCCTTGGAGGAATACGATTTCGACCCCGTGTCCCTCCTCCGCGAAGCCATCCGCCGCGCCGATCCCTCCGCCGCCGCAACCCTGCGCCAACGCCTCCATTCCCTCACGGGCCCCGTGGCCGAACGGAACCTGCGCAGGATCATCTCGACCCCCCGTTTCGACCTGGAACGTGCGGCCTTCGCCGTCGCCGAGCTCGAGTATCCCGACATGAACCGGGACGAGTACGTCCGCTACCTGGGGGAACTCGCCGATCGTCTCCGCGCCCGGGGCGCCGGTCCCCGGGACGCCGGGTACGCGATCGCCTCCATGAACCGCCTCTTCTTCGCCGAAGAGGGATACGCCGGCGAGGAAACGGGCTACGACGATCCCGACTGCAACTACGTCAACCGCGTCATCGAAACCCGCCGGGGCGTTCCCGTCATGCTCTGCAGCCTCTATCTCTTCGTGGCGCAGAGAATCGACCTGCCCCTCTGCAGCATCAGCCTTCCTTCCCACTTCCTGCTCCGGTTCCAGGGCACCGGCGGAGAACTGTTCATCGACGTCTTCCGCCGCGGCCGCCTGCTGACCCGGCGCGAATGCGCCGAAATGCTGGCCGAGAGCGGCGTGGCCTACAGCCCGACCCACCTCGCCCCCGCCTCGCCGAGGGCGGTCTTCCGCCGGATGGTCATGAACCTCTACCTGCTCTACCGCCGCGCCGACGACGAAACCCGTCTGCGTCGCATGGAACGCGTCCTCGACATGCTGCGCGACACCGTGATCGGAGAGACCCGATGAAGGAATCCGAAGAAGCCCTCGAACCCGTCTTCGACGCCCCCACCGAGGAAGTCGGACGGATGGTCGCCGCCTTCCTCGAAAAGAACGGCATCCGCGCCTTCTTCCGCGAGGTCTCGGGGCTCGCCTTCGACGGCGTGGAAACCCTCTGGTCCGGACAGGACGCCATGAAGGTCTTCGTGCTCGCCGAAGACGCCGGCCGCGCCCGGGAACTCGTGGAATCCTACATGGAATCCATCGAAGACAGCCGGGACGGCGGTTCCTCCTGACCCGCGCGTCCGCGCCTCCCGCCGGATTCCCCGTCCCGCGCGGGACGTCCGCCCCCCGCCGGACCCGCCGAACCGGCCCTTCGGACGGATTTGCATCGCGTTCGAAAGGGCTTCCGCGCTAAAAGTGCCCGCCATGAAGGCACGAAAAGAAAAACCCGTCGTCTACGTCGTCACGAACAATCATTTCGATCCCATGTGGCGCCGCTGCTGGGAACGGCGGTTCGAACACGAAGGGCTGACGTACGTTTCCTACGCGGATCTCGAAGAGTTCTACATGCTGGACAACCTCGCCATCGCCGCCGAACACCCGGAGTACAGGTTCGAAGCCGAATCCGCCATCGTCGTCCGCAAGTTCCTCGAACGGCACCCCGACCGGAAAGAGGAACTGCGCCGGCTCGTCGCCGAAGGCAGGTTCCGGGTTCCCGGTGCCGGCGACAACATCATCGACGTCAACATGGTCCACGGCGAGAGCATTGTTCGGAATTTGCTTTACGGCCTGCTCTGGGTGGAAAACGAACTCGGGCAGACCACCCGCATGGGCACCCGCAAGGACGGATTCGGCAACTCCGCCCAGCTGCCCCAGATCTTCCGCGGATGCGAGATCCGCTGGGTCCCCGAGTTTTCCTATTCCCCGCCGACCGCGCCCTACTGGAGGGGGCTCGACGGAAGCACCGTCTACTGCGGTTCCCTTCCCCATTCGGCCTTCGGCGGAAGCTGCCATAAGTACCGCCCCTGCCCCTCCTGCGGCGGCAGGGGCTGCCCCTCCTGCCGAAACCGGGGCATCGAACCCGAACCGCGATCCCCCGTCCCCGCGGGCATCAACGAGGCCGAGGCTCGCCGCACCGGGGCTTCCCTCGCCGTCATCTCCTCCGAAGAACTCCTGCCCAATCCCGAGATCATCGCCTGGGCGAAACGGCAGCGGCGCAGTTACGACGTCCGCTTCGCCGTCCAGGAAGAAACAGGAGAACTCCTCCGGGATCGGATCGACGCCGCGGATTCCCCTCCCCGGGATCAGATCCACGACGGCGTGGAGCTCAATCCGAACAACTCCGGATGCCTCGTCACCCGCATCCGCACCAAGCAGACCTGCCGCCGCCAGGAATACGCCCTGCTCGGCGCGGAAACCCTCGCCCTCATGGCCGCGCTCCGGGGCAGGCCCTACCCGCGCGCCGCATTCGCCCGGGTCTGGCGCGATCTCCTCTTCACCCTCTTTCACGACGCCGTCACCGCCACCCATGTCGATCCCGCCCACGAAGAACTCCGGGAGTTCTGGACGCGCATCGACGGGGCGACGAGCAGGATCGTCGACCGGTCGATCTCGGCGCTCGCAAGACCCCGCCGCGACGTCGTCTCCGTGGTGAACCCGTCGGGCGACCGCGCCACCGCCGTGGTCACGGTCGCCACCGGGAAACGTCGCCCCGCGCTCTCCGTCGAAGACGAAAAGGGACGAAGGGAAAAGGTCGTCTCCGTCCGGCGCACCGGGAAGGGCACGACCGAAATCTCCTTCGTCGCACGCGGCGTCCCCCCGCTGTCCTCCCGCTCCTACCGGATCGTCGCCGGCCGCTCGGATCCGAACCGGCTCCGGCCTCTTTCCGAACCGGTCATCCGGAATCGCCGCTTCCGCATCGAGGCCGACGATCGCGGGATCCTCTCCGTCGTGGACCGGAAACACGGCGTGGAGATCCTGCGGGCGGCCGAATACCGCGTCGGGGAACTGCTGATCGAACACGACGAAGGATCGCCCTGGGCGACCCTTCATCCCGACCAGACGCGCCGTTCGCTCGCCGAATACACCCGCCTGGTCGCGGCCGAGAAGGGCCGGGCCTTTCAGCGCCTGGTCTTCGAAATGAATGCGCCCCGCGGCGTCGGATTCAGCAGCACCCCGCCGCGGGCGCGGATCACGGTCACCCTCCTGTCGGGAATCGAGCGGATCGATTTCCATACCCGGATCGACTGGGACGAACACAACCACCGCATCCGGGTCGCCATGCCCGTCCCGGGCAGGGGACGGCACGTCTACGGGATCCCCTACGGCGCCCTGGAACGACGTCCCTACGAACCGTCGTTCAACTGGACCGGCGCCAACGGGGACTGGCCGGCCGTCGACTGGGCCGGCGTCGAAACCCGGAACGGGAGCATCGCCCTGCTGAACCGTGGGCTGCCTTCCTACCGGATCGAGCCGGGAAAGAACCGGGGAACCCTGATGCTCCTCTCGCTCCTGCGAAGCCCCGCCGTCCCGACCTACCTCCACGAACCCCAGTACTACACAATGACCGCCTGGGACGGCATGCGCGACGCGGGTTCCCACGAGTTCGACTACGCCATCACCGCCTACCCGAAGCCCTTCTCCGAGAGCGGGGTCGTCTCCGACGCGGCCGTCTACAACGGGGGTCTTCTCGGTTTCTCCGGCGAAGTCGATGCGCCTCCGATGCCGACCGTCGATTCGAAAAACGTCCGGCTGTCGTCGCTGAAATGGGCCGAGAAGGGCCGGGCGATCATTCTCCGCCTGGTGGAATTCCGGGGAAAAGAGGGAACCGCAAGGATCACGGTTCCGTTCCAGGCGAGAAGGATATCGCTCGTGAACCTCCTGGAACGCAGAGGGACCGCCCTGGAAATCCGGGACGGCCGTGTTCGGTTCTCCGTGCGCCCATGGGAGATCGCCACCCTGCGGATCGACCTCTGAACCCGCAAACCGCCCGATCGGCGACGGAGGAAGAGGCGAACCGGCTCGCGGGACGTATCGGTCTCTTGGCTTGCCGGTTGGATCAATCCCCCCGGGGACCTCCCCGTAAGGTGCCTGCCTCGCCCTCACCGCCCCTGCTGCGCTCTTCGAGCTTCGCAGGACAAGCTCGCTCGGCAGGCGTATTTGATTCTTGGCTTACAGGTTGGCGGAGAGGGTGGGATTGCTGCGGCTCGCTCCGCTCCCCTTGCCCTCCGGCTCTTCGCGCCTCCGGGGCGTCCATCCTGCGGATGAACGCCATCGAGGGCTCCGCCCTCGGAACAAACCCACTCCGTGGGTTCTCATCCCACCCTTTCAGGAAGGCCGTTCGCCACAACAGGGAGGGGCTTCGTCCGATAACCGCCTGAAAAACGCAACGGTTGGCGGAGAGGGTGGGATTGCTGCGGCTCGCTCCGCTCCCCTTGCCCTCCGG
>CAYNBQ010000048.1:0-28613 GCA_964395275.1 uncultured Verrucomicrobiota bacterium | reverse complement strand
GGGGAGATCATCGTCCGCATGGACGCGCACAGCCTTTACCCCTCCGATTACGTGCGCCGGTGCGTGGACGGCCTGCTGGCGACGGGCGCGGACAACTACGGGGGCGCGGCCGAGACCACGCCTGCGGATGGGACGGTGACCGCCCGTGCGATCGCGGCGGTGACGTCTCATCCGCTGGGGGTCGGCGGCTCGCGCTTCCGGACGGGCGGCGCGGCGGGTGCGGCCGACACCGTTCCGTTCGGAACGTTTCGGAGGTCTCTGTTCGGTCGAATCGGCGGATTCGATCCGCGTCTGGTCCGCAATCAGGACAACGAGTTCAACGCGCGCATCCGCAGGAACGGTGGAACCGTCTACCTGGATCCCTCGATCCGGTTCCGTTACTTCAATCAGTCGCGTCTCCGGGGTCTCCTGCGGCAGGGATTCAGAACGGGGTACTGGAACGTGATCACCCTGAAGCTCTGCCCCTGGACCTTCCGATGGCGTTACCTGTTGCCGGGGATCTTCGTCGCGGGGGAAATCGCGGCCCTGATCCTGATCGGCGTCGGCCTCGCCGCCGGGCGGATCCTCCCGGCGGCGATCGGCGCGGCGCCGTTGGTCCTCTACGCGGCGGCCTGGATCGGCGCGATTCCCGGGATCGCCCGCCGCCGCGGGTTCCCGGCGGCGCTGGCGTGCCCATGGATCGCGTGGACTTACCACAACGCATACGGCGGCGGGGTTCTTGCCGGGATCGGCGCGGTCCTGGCCGGGAGGATTCCCCCGGGCCCGCCTCCCGAACCCATTGCGCCGGAGGAACCGGGGAATTGAAGACGACCGGGCATGGGCGCCCGACCGTTCGGTCGATGACCCCGGACGATCTTCCCGAGGTCTGCCGGATCCATCTCCTCTGTTTCCCTCGTCAGCGATCGAGCGAACTCGGCCCGTTGTTCCTCCGGGGAATGTACGACTGGTTCCTGAAGGCGGAGGAGGGGATCGCCCTGGTCGCCGACGACGGCGGCCCGGCCGGGTTCGTCGCGGGCAGCAGCGGCGGCGGTTACGGAAGGAAGGTCTTTCGGCACACGTGGAAACGGCTTCTGGCGTCCCTTGCGCTTCATCCCCGGCTCCTCTTTCGCCGGCGGACGTGGTACTTGTGGAGATCGTATCTCCGGGGTCTGCGGCAACGTCCGGCGGCGGCCGCGGCGACGGCGGATTCGCGCCCCCCGAGCGCGGGCCTGGCCAGCATCGCGGTTCTGCCCGAGGCCCGGAACCGCGGAATCGGTCGTTCGTTGCTCCGCGCCTTTGAAGAGGAGGCGCGGAAGCGGGGTTGCGCGCGGATGACGCTTTCGGTGGAACCGGAAAACCGGTCGGCGCGCCGCCTTTACGAGGAGGAAGGCTGGAGGATCGACGGGACATCGGACCGCTCCGTTCACTACGTAAAGGAACTTTCGTGAACTCCAATCCGCCGGTACGGAAACGCGGAGGCGATTCCGCCGCCTGGATCGTCGGTTTGGTCGTCGCCGGCGTCGTCCTGCGGCTTCTCCTGCTCTGGATGCGGTGGGATTCCCCGTTCACGGGCGAGGCGAACGACTACATCCAGGATGCGACGGGACTCCTCGGGAATCCTCCGGCATGGGTTCCCCGGCGCCCCGTCGGACTGCCTCTCGCCATCGCCGGAATCCTGCGCATCGGCGACGGCCGCTCTTCCCTGGTCCGTCTGATCCCGTTTCTCTTCGGAACGGCCAACCTGGCGGCGGCCGCCCTGCTCGCGTGGCGTTGCTGCCGGCCCTGGGCGGCCGCGGCCACCGCATGGATGGCCTTCTCCCCGGCACAGATCGTCGATTCGACCGAACCCCTCAGCCAGGCCCCGGTGACGCTCGCCGCGCTGCTGATCCTGATCCTGTTGTCGCCTCCGGAACGGGTCGTCCGCCGTCCCGGCAGAAACGGTCTGGTCATCGGGCTGATCGCGGCGGCGGCGACGCTCTTCCGCACATCGGCCGCGGCGCTCATCGTCCTGCCGTGGGCCGCCCGCGGCGGATCCCCGGCACGACGGCGCGCCGTGTTCGCATCGTCCCTTTTCATCGCCTTCGTCGCCCTCTTCGTCGCGCGCAACAGTCTCGTGGCCGGATCCCCGATGGCCTTCAACAGCCTGGATGCCAAGAATTTCTTCTACGGGAACAACCGGTACACCCCGTTGTACAAGACCTGGGTGCAGGGAAATCGGCCGGAAAAGGCCACCGGTTCGATCGAGGAACGCGAATACCTCGCCCGGTATTTCGTGGAAGGGGATCCGGCGGCCTCTTCCAGGAACTATTTCCGCGCCGCCGTCGGCGAGATCCTCCGGCACCCGGAACTGTTCCTGATTCGGAGTCTGAACCGGGTGCGCTGCTGGTTCGGTTTCGACATCAACGCCGGCGCGATCCTCCTGAAATCGGACGGGGCGCCGCTGCCCGCGGCCTATCTGGTGATCGCCTGGGAGGCCTTCCTCTGGACGACGGCCGGCGTCCTGGCGTCCATGACCGTCGTTCTGGGCTTGGGCGGAGACATCCCGTCGATCTGGAAAAGATGTTATCTTCCGGCTATCGCCGTTCTTCTTCTCGTACTGCCCTACGTGGTTTCGTTCTCGCACCCGACCTACCACGCGCCGGCGGCGCCCCTGGTGATGGTTCTGGCGGCTGCGGGAATCGCGGCGCTGACGGGGGATCCCGCGCTGCTTCGGAAACGCCGGGGACGGCTGGCGATCGCCGGTTGCGTGTTTCTCCTCGTCCAGGTTGAATGGTTTCTGATGATGGTGGATCGGATATGAGACCTCGCAAGCCGGAACGTCGGTCCCGCCCGCCGCGGAAGCCGGCCCGGCGGCGGAAAGGCCCGCTTGCGCCGGCGCGCGAAGAGAAGGCGCCGCGCCGCCGGGCGGGGAGCGGATGGAAGGGAAAGGCGAAATCGTGAAAACCCGTGATTCCTCCTGCGGATGGGCGGGTTCCGGGTTCCGCTCTCCGGCCGCCTGGTGGATTCTCCCGGTCGCCGCCGCCGTCTTTGCGGCGCACGCCTGGGTGGGGATCAGCATGCTGCGCACGGGCCGCATGGCCGACCGCACCAGCGGCGACGTGATTTCGTTCTACCGACCCGTCGCGGAAAACCTGCTCGAAGGCAGGGGTCTCGTCGATGCGCGCGGCCGATTCGCCGTCCGCTATCCGCCGGGACAACCCCTCTATCTCGCCGCCGTCTACCGCCTGGCCGACGCGGCGGGGATCGACAGGGATGCGGGCGTCGTCTACGCGAACTCCGCCCTTGCCGTCGTGTCGGTTCTCATGATCTGGGCGATCGGCTCGGACCTGGTGGCCGTCGGCGCCGGCGTGCTCGGAGCGGCCCTTTTCGGGCTGAACCCCCTGTTCATCTGGCTGAGTCGCGAGGGCCTTTCCGAACCGCTCTTCACGATGCTGACGATCGCCGGATGCTGGTTCGTGGTCGGCATCGGGCGAAGACGGCATGCGCGCGTCGGAGGGACCGTCGGAGGGCTCTTTCTCGGGGCGGCCACCCTGGTCCGCCCCGCCGGCCTGGTGTTCCTGCCCTGGCTGCTCCTCGGCTTGCCTCTGCTGAAGGATTCCCGGGGCCGCAGACCGGGCCTCTGGGCCCTGGCGGCGTTCCTGCTCGTCCTCTCCCCCTGGGTGATCTACAGCTCGTCCCGGATCGGCGAACCCGTTCTTGTCTCGACCGGGGGAGGACCGTCGCACCTGGACGGATTGAAACGCTTCGAAGGAACCCCCGCCGGCGATCTCTTCCTTGCGGGCGAAGGCGCCGTTCTCCAAGGGGAAAAGAGCATCGGGCAACTCCACGCCGAGGTCTTCCGCAGGGCCCCCGCGAGCTATCTGGCCCTCTGGATGCGGAAGGCGGCCCGCGCATGGTACGCAACCGACTCGGGATGGGGCGAAGGATTCGCGCTGGTTTCCACGCTGCCGCTGTTGATCGGCGGGATCGCCGGGGCGGGCTGCTGCCGGCGCCGCGTGGGAATCTGTAACCCGTGCGCGGTGCTGGGATTGCTCGTTCTCGGATTCTGGGTCATGGACATGCTCGTGCTGACGATCGTGCGCTACATGATCCCCGTTCTCTGGATCCCCGCGCTTTTCACCTCCGCCCTCATCGTGCGCAGTTGCCGCGTGCCCGTTCCCGCGGATCCGGACGAATCCGGGGAATCGAATCCGGCGGAGGATCCATCCGTTCCCGGAGATCCGCGGGGGGGACTGCCCCGCCCCCTGGAATTCGCGATCGCGGCCTGCGCTCTGCTGCTGCTGGCCCCGGTGCTTCTCCTCTGCGCGGCGGCGATCAAGATCGGCGATCCATCGGCGCCGGTTCTCTTCCGGCAGGAACGGGTCGGCAGAAACGGCAGGCCGTTCGTTCTCTTCAAACTCCGCACGATGCGCGGGCGCGGCGAAACGGAGGATTCCGGAAGAGAGTTCGAACCCGGGGACCGGGACCGGATCACGCCGGTCGGGAGGATTCTGCGAAGGACCAAGTTCGACGAGATTCCGCAACTCTGGAACGTGCTGCGCGGCGAAATGAGCCTGGTCGGCCCGCGTCCGGAAGTTCCTTCGTACGTCGCGCTCTACACGGAGGAACAACGGCGCTGCCTCCGGGTTCGACCGGGCATCACGGATCCGGCGTCGATCCGGTTCCGCGACGAGGAGAAAATCCTGGCGTCGCAACCGGATCCGGATGCCTACTACCGGTCGACGATTCTGCCCGAAAAGCTTCGAATGAACCTGGAGTATCTGCAGAAGCGAACCGCCTGGTCGGATCTCGGCGTGCTGATTCGAACGATCCGGGCGACCCTCTTCCCCGGCGAAGGCCCGATCGGAGCCGTCGCGGAGGATCCGAAGATCACCCGGGTTCCGTGAATCCTCCCCGGGGATTCCCGTTCCGCGGCAAGCGGCGGTGGAGGAGGGGACCGGAAGCGTTCGTGCCGGAGCGCGCCAAACCATGTAGAGTCTTGCGCGCCGCGGCGTCCGTACGAGTCGGAACCGCCGGAGGCGCCGGAAGAGTGCGGGCATGACGAAGAAGCCGATTCGGGAGATCCCCTTCTATCGACCCTCCATCGGGCGGGAGGAGATCGAGGCGGTGACCGGTTGCCTCCGTTCCGGCTGGCTGACCACCGGTCCGGAATCGATGGCCTTCGAACGGGAATTCGCCGAATACGTCGGCATGGGCCGGGCGGTCGCGGTGAATTCCTGCACGGCGGCGCTGCACGTCTCCCTGGGGGCGCTCGGCATCGGGCCGGGGGACCTGGTGATCGTGCCGACGATGACCTTCGCGGCGACCGCCCTGGTCGTTCATCAACTGGGGGCGACGCCCGTGTTCGTCGATTGCGAACCGGAGACCCTCTGCATGGACCCCCGATCCCTCGAAGCGGCCGCGGAAGCCGCCGCCGGGGGGAAACCCTGGCCCGGGTTCCCCGGGGGACTGCGCGGGCGGCTGCGCGCCGTGATCCCCGTTCACTACGGGGGCCAGATGGCCGACGTGCAGGCGATCCGTCGAACGGCGGATCGGTTCGGCCTGCGGATCGTCGACGACGCCGCGCACGCCCTCCCGGCGTTCGCCCGGGACGGACGGCAATGGCGAATGGTCGGCTGGGGGGCCGATATCGCCTGTTTTTCATTCTATCCGAACAAGCCGATCACCACCGCCGAAGGCGGCATGGCCTGTACGGACGACGAGGATCTTGCGGAACGGATGTTGCGCCTGCGCCTCCACGGGATCAGCCGCGACGCCTGGAACCGGTACAGCCGCGAAGGTTCCTGGACGTACGACGTCGTGGATCCCGGGTACAAGTACAACATGCCCGATCTCTGCGCGGCGATCGGCAGGGTCCAGTTGAAGAAGGCCGACCGGCTCTGGTCGGGCCGACGGAGGGCCGCCGGTCTTCTCGACGAGGTTCTGGAGCCCTTCGAATCGATTCTCCACCGCCCGGTCGAACGGCCCGATCGAAAACATTCGTGGCACCTCTACGTCGTGCGGATCGATCCTGGGAGCGGGATCGAACGCGACGAGTTCATCGAATCGCTGCGCCGCAGGGGAATCGTGACGGGGGTGCATTACCGGCCGCTGCACGAACACAGCTGGTTCCGCCGGACGTGGGGTTTCCGCCCCGGGGATTTTCCCGTCGCCCATGAGGCCTGGAAACGGCTCGTTTCCCTGCCGATCTACCCCGACATGTCCGAGGAGGAAGTCGCTTTCCTGGGCGAAGCGGTTCGTGCAGCGATCCGGGACTGCGTCCGCTCCGGGGCATGAGGTATGCTTTCGGGAAACGAACTGCCATGCTCCTGACCAACGACAGCAGCCGCGAAAAGCCGCGGTGGTCGATGAAACCGCGACGTTTCTTCCGCGATTACTGGCGGCGGATCGCCATCGTCACGTACGACAGCCTGGCGATCGTGGTCAGCTACGCCGCCGCCTACGTCACGCGGGCGGGCTGGCCGATGGAGGAACCGCACGTCTCCATCTTCCTCAACACGCTGCTGCCCCTGTTCATCTGCCGCCAGATCGTGTTCATCGGGCTCCGGCTCCATCGCAGCCCCTGGAGATACGCCAGCATTCCGGACATGATCAACATCGTGCGCGCGGTGGCCCTGAGCAGCGGTCTCTTCCTCGTGCTGATGGCCTTCTACAACCGCTGGCAGTCCTATCCGCGTTCGGTTCCTCTTCTGGACGCCGTCTTCCTGATCGTCCTGCTCGGCGGGGCGCGCATCGGGTTCCGGGCCTGGCGGGAAGGCCAGATCCTTTCGCCGAAGATCGACTACGGCAAGGACAAGCCGAAACGGGCGCTGATCGTCGGCGCCGGCGATTGCGGGGAACAGGTCGTACGGGAACTCGACCGGGCCCGGGACGGTTCCTTCGAACCGATCGGCTTCGTCGACGACGCCCGGAGCAAACGCCATTCGATGATCCGCAACCTGCCGGTCATGGGCGACACCCGGGACATTCCCAAGCTCGTCAAGGAATACGGCATCACGGAGATCATCATCGCGATTCCCAGCGCGCCGTACGCCAAGCTCCGGGAGATCTACGAGATCAGCCGCAAGACCGGCGCGGAAGTCGTCACGGTCCCCAACCTCGCGGGAATCGCCGAAGGCCGGGTCGACGTCCGCAGCCTGCGCCGGGTCCAGGTCGAAGACCTTCTCGGACGGGAGGCCGTCGAACTGGATCTCCGCCTCTCGGAACAGTACCTGCGCGGCCGGCGGATCCTGGTCACCGGGGCGGGGGGGTCGATCGGCACGGAGATCTGCCGGCAGGTCCTTTCTTTCGGGCCGGCCCAGATCATTCTGTTCGGCCACGGCGAGAACAGCATTTTCCAGACGACGAACGACCTCGCCGAGCGGGGGTGGACGGGCCGCGTGCGACCCGTCGTCGGTTGTTTCACCCGGCGGGAAAAGGTCATGCGGGTCTTCGAGGAATACCGCCCGGAGATCGTCTTTCACGCCGGCGCCCACAAGCACGTCCACCTCATGGAAATGGAACCGGACGAGGCCGTATGGAACAACGTCATCGGGACCCGCAACGTCCTGGACGCCGCCTCGGAATGGGGTGCGCAGAGGGTCGTCTGCATCTCGACGGACAAGGCGGCGGACCCCGTTTCGGTGATGGGCTGCAGCAAGCGGATCGCCGAGATGCTCGTCCACGGCAGCCAGTCGCCCCCGATCACCGTGGGGGTCCGGTTCGGAAACGTCCTGGGGAGCCGCGGCAGCGTCGTGCCCCTCTTCCGCCGGCAGATCGAGCGGGGCGGGCCCCTGACCGTGACCCATCCCGACATGACGAGATTCTTCATGACGATCCCCGAAGCCGTCCAGCTCGTCATCCAGGCGGGCGCGATCGGAAAGGGCGGCGAGATCTTCATGCTCGACATGGGAGAACCGATCTCGATCGTCCAGCTCGCGCGCGACATGATCGAATTGTCGGGGCTGCGTCCGGGGGTCGACATCGAGATCCGGTTCGTCGGGATCCGTCCCGGCGAACGACTCGTCGAACGGCTCGTCGGGATCCACGAGATCCTCCAGCCGACGGATCAACCCAAGATCTTCCGCCTGGAATTCGAACCCGAGGCGGAACCGGTCGATGTCCGCACCGTCATCGACGATCTCGAACGGGCGAGCTTCCGGGGCGACCGTTCGCGGGTTCTGCAGTTGATGAAGGAAATCGTTCCGGAATTCGAACCGGGATCCTTCGTCGATTCGATACGAACCGCCGATTAGAAGAAGGTACCGCGTTTTCCCGATCGAAAGGGCGCCGGCTTGCCGGCGTCCTTTTTCGCGGGCCCGTTCTTCCCTCCGGACGCGCCGCAGGGCGCCTGCGCGGGGGATTGGCCATTGATCCGCGGGGACGTACACGGCACGATAACGCTGCGGCTGCGTCCGTCCGCCACGCCCGCCGTGGAAGGGAAAGGGCGCGCCGGGGGAGATGAGATCATGTTCTTCCGCTCGAGAAGGGTTCCCTGGTTCCTCGCCGTCGGCGTTCTTCTGTCGTGTGACTCTCTGTCCGGGACGGAAATCGTTCTGTCCGACCTGGCCGTCGTCGATTCGCCGTCGGAACCGAATCCGGCCGTCCTGGCGCCCGGCAGCAGGGAAGCGCGCAAGGCCCAGCTCGATCTGGCCCGGCGGACGGGCCTTCCGATCGAGGTGCAGACGCGGGTGACGGGGATCGCCATGCGCCTGATCCCGGCAGGCTCGTTCCTCATGGGAAGCCCGGAGACCGAGCGGGGCAGGGACCTCGACGAGGGTCCCGTACACGAGGTTTCGATCTCGCGGCCCTTCTACATGGGCAAGTACGAAATCACCCAGCGACAATGGGAATCGGTGATGGAATTCAATCCTTCGGAATTCGCGTCGGCGAATCCCCGCATGCCCCTGGAGAACGTCCGCTGGGAGGAGGCCGCCGCGTTCGTGCGGCTGCTTTGCGAGATGGAAGGGGTTCCCGAGGGGACCTACCGGCTGCCGACGGAGGCCGAATGGGAGTACGCGTGCCGCGCGGGAACCCGGGCCCCGTTCTGTTTCGGGGACATACTGGATCTCCGCCTCGCCAATTTCGACGGCGAACATCCCTACGGAGGCGCCATCGAGATGGAACCGCCGGGCACCACCGTGCGGATCGGTCTGTTTCCCCCGAACGCGTGGGGCCTGTACGACATGCACGGGAACGTCTGGGAATGGTGCAGCGATTTCTGGGGGAAATACCCGCCGGTTCCCCTTCGCGATCCGGCCGGCCCGCGGCGCGGCGCCAAGCGGGTCGCGCGGGGCGGATGCTGGATCAGCTACGGTCGGACCTGCCGGTCGGCCAATCGATGGGGCGGTCGTCCGGATTTTCATGCGGCCTACCTCGGGGTCCGCATCGTCCGGGAACTTCCGCTGCCGGCGGAGGCGCGTTGACCGCGTTCCGGGATCCCTCGCCCCGGGATCGTCCGTCGGCCTCCCGCACAGCCGTCGCCGGAGTCGTCTCGGCGGTGGCCGTGCTCGGGTTCGCCGCGAAATTCTACCGCGGCCCCGCGGAGTCGTGGGTGGCGGATTCCCTGGGAGGGCTTCTCTACGTCGTCTTCTGGTGCCTGGTCGTCCTGTGGATTCGTCCGTCGGCGTCCCCCGCCCGCACGGCGGCAGGCGTGTTCATCGTCACCTGCCTCCTCGAATTCTCGCAGCTTTCGGATGCGGCCCTTCTGCAGTCGATCCGGCGCTCCTTCCTCGGCCGAACCCTGATCGGCACCACGTTCGTTCCGTCGGATTTCCTCTACTACGCCCTCGGCGGGGCGGCGGGCTGGATCCTTCTCGATCGGCTGCGCCGGCGGGGATCCCTCGTCCGGACCGCTTGACCCTGCGTTCGGCGAACGGTCATAGTAGGCGCCATGCCTGATGCGGCGGAACGGGCCCGGCCGACCCGTCGTCCCGCATCGCGGAATCCATTCAATCGGTCCAGGGAGCTGAGAAGACCATGGTACCTCTGATTGTCCTGCTCGCGGTTCTCGCGGTCGTCATCCTCTTCTTCGTGACGAGCTACAACAAGCTGGTTCGCCTTCGCAACCGTTTCAAGAACGCCTTCGCGCAGATCGACGTCCAGTTGAAGCGGCGCTACGACCTCATTCCCAACCTCGTCGAAGTTGCGAAGAACTACATGAAACACGAGCGCGAAACCCTGGAAGCCGTCATCGCGGCGCGCAACCAGGCGGTGAACGCAAACCAGCGGGCCGCGCAGGATCCGAGCGATCCCGACGCCATGCGCTCGCTTCTCGGGGCCGAAGGCGCCCTGACCGGCGCCCTGGGACGGCTCTTCGCCCTTTCCGAGGCCTATCCCGATCTGAAGGCCAATCAGAACATGATGCAGCTGAGCGAGGAACTCACGTCCACGGAGAACAAGGTCTCCTTCGCGCGACAGGCCTACAACGACGCCGTGATGACGTACAACACGGCCCGCGAGGTCTTTCCCACGGTGATCGTGGCCAACATGTTCAACTTCAAGGAAGCGCAGCTCTTCGAAATCCAGGAGGAATCCCAGCGCGAGGCGCCGAAGGTGTCGTTCGACTGAGATCGATGCGCGTCACACCGGTTTCCGTTTGATCGCCGATGGATTTCTTCGCCAGCCAGGACGCCGCCCGCAGGAAGACCGCCGTGCTGGTCTTCTATTTCGCGATGGCCGTTCTGCTGATCGTCCTCGGAATCTACGCGATCTTCACGGCGGTTTTCATCGGGATGCCGTCGGGTTCGCAACCGGGCGGCGGGCCTGCGTCCCCGGTGAGCCTCTGGAGCGCGGAACGCTTCGCGGCGGTCGCCGGGATCACGATTCTCATCGTGGTTCTCGGTTCCCTCTACAAGATCGCGCTGCTGCGCGGCGACGGCTCCCGCGTCGCCGAGATGCTCGGCGGACGCCTGGTTCCGCCCAACACGGCCGATTTCGAGGAAAGACGGCTTCTCAACGTCGTCGAAGAAATGGCGCTCGCCTCCGGCGTACCCGTTCCGCCGGTCTACATCCTCGACCGCGAGGAGGGGATCAACGCCTTCGCGGCGGGATACACGCCCGACAACGCGGTGGTGGCCGTAACGCGCGGTTGCCTGCACCGCCTCAACCGCGACGAGCTGCAGGGGGTCATCGCCCACGAGTTCAGCCACATCCTCAACGGCGACATGCGGCTGAACGTCCGCCTCATCGGCATTCTGCACGGGATCCTGGTGATCAGCCTCATCGGCTACCTGATCCTTCGTTCCGTCCAGGTCGGTTCGTACGGGCGGCGGCGAAATCGGGACGACAAGGGCACGGCGGCGATCGCCCTGTTCGGTCTCGGCCTGATCGTGATCGGATGGGCCGGCGTTTTCTTCGGACGCCTGATCAAGAGCGCCGTCTCGAGGCAGAGGGAATATCTGGCCGACGCCTCGGCCGTTCAGTTCACTCGGAATCCCCTGGGAATCGCGAACGCCCTGAAGAAGATCGGCGCCTTTTCCCTGGGATCCCGGATCCGCACTCCGAGGGCGGAAGAGGCCAGCCACATGTTCTTCGGAAACGGCCTGAAATCGAGCTGGTTCGGTTTCATGGCGACCCACCCGCCGCTGGTGGACCGTATCCGCAGGCTCGATCCGGGGTTCGACGGGACCTTCCCGAAGATCGCCGAGGGAGAACGCGAACAACCGCCGCCCGTCCCGCGGCCTCCGTCGAAAAGGGCCGCCGCGGGACCGCCGCCGCCCTCCCGCGGGCGGGTGGGGCGGATCCCCCTGCCCGGGATGGAATCGATTCCGGGCCCGATTCTCCTGGCCCTGGCGGCCTCTCCGGAGAAGATCCTGGAGGCCGTCGGCATGCCGGCGTCCCACCACCTCGAACACGCCCGGAAACTGCTTGCCTCGATCCCGGATTCCCTGAAGGACGCGGCGAGAGAGGGATACGGCGCCCGCGCGGTCGTCTACGCCCTGCTGCTGGACCGCAACGAAGAGATCCGGTCACGGCAGGTCGCGCGGCTGCGGGAAAACGCGGATCCCGTCGTCTACGAGGAAACGCTGAAGATCGCCTCCGACGTGGCGTCGGTCCCGGTCGAGGCGCGCCTGCCGCTCCTCGATCTGGCGATGACGGGTCTTCGGTCCCTGTCGAGGGAACAATACCTGGATTTCCGCGGGAATCTCGACGCCCTCATCGAGGCCGACGAAAAGATCAGCCTCTTCGAATACGCCCTGCGCAGGATCGTCACCCGCCACCTGGACGCCTTCTTCCGGGATCGTCCGGCGCGGACCGCGCAGATCTATTCCGTGAAGGGGCTGACCGGGGAGATTTCCTGCGTTCTGTCGATGCTCGCCCATCTCGGCGCCGACGACGAGGAAGCCGCCCGCAAGGCCTTCGCCGGGGCGGCGCAGCGCTTCGGGGACTCCTCGGCGTCCCTGAGTTTCCGTCCGGCTTCCGAGTGCGACCTGGCCGCGGTCGACCGGGCCCTGGACCGGCTTGCGACGGCCTCGGGCAAGATCAAGAAGATTCTCGTCGTGGCCGCCTTCCAATGCCTGGCGGCCGATCAGAGGATCACGGTCGACGAGACCGAACTCTTCCGGGCGATCGCCGCGTCCCTGGATCTGCCGGTATCGCCCCTCCTGGCGATGCCGACGCCGGCCCCGGAGAAACTCGGAGACGCCTGAGCCGACGTTTTCCCCGCCTGCCGCGCGACGACCGCGGAGAAAGAACGCGGTCGCGGCTCTCCGCGAGGACGGGGCGATTCGATTGCGAACCGCCGACCCCGCCGGGGCCTTCCCGATCCGCCGGGCGGGAGCCCGTCCGCCCTGGGAGCGGGAAAGACGACGGCCGGAAGACCGTCCCCGCTCGAGGACGATCCGCCGGCCGTATGCCTGTTGGGTTGTTCGCGCCGTCTACCGGCGCAGGCGGCGGAGAACCGGCAGAAGCCCCGCCGCAAGGAGAAGCAGGCTTCCGGGTTCCGGAACGAGTTCGATCTTCAGGTTGTCGATGGCGTAGGCGCGGTAATCGGGCGAAGGTTGATCGTTGTTCTTCAGGCGGATGGTCATCCGGAAGATCACCTCTCCGCTCGTGACGTCGATCGTGTTTCCGCCGTCCTCGTGGTTCTGCGTGAACTCGAGGCTGTACCACTCTCCGTCGTTCCAGTCGGCGCCGTTCCATTTCGTCCCCATCAGAGGGGTCGTTCCCACGTTGGCGCCGCCGTCGTGGCTGTAGCCGCCCCAGGGACCGGTCGGAACGCCGTCCGGAGGGATCGTGCCGTAGGCCATCTCGGCCGCGTCGCCCATGTAGAAACAGATCCCCTGTCCCCACGGCTGGACGATGTTGGTCCACTTCAACTGGGCGTCGACGGTCACCCGATAGGTGTAGGTGCCGTTCTCGACCGGCATGTGGTAATCCATCCAGATGTGTTCGTTGTCTCCGCTGGTGTAGTCGCTGCCGTCTCCGGACACCCCCTTCTCCCAGTAGAACCCGCCCGCGGTGCGCGTGGCGTTGTCGTCCAGGTGGGGGTCGCCGGCGGCGAATTCCGTCATCGGCACGCCGGGATTCGGAGTTCCTTCCTTGGTCCACATGCCGCCGGAAGACCATCCGGCGTCGAAATCCTCGACGAAGGTGTAGACCATGCCGGAAGCCGACAGGACGCAACCGACGATGCCGAGAGATGCGAGCAAAATGAGCCGCTTCACATGAACCTCCTTTCGCGACAGGCATCATGGCATCCGTCCGGGGACCGGGGCAATGAATTTCGAATCCGCTCCCGGGGAGGGCGGAATGCTTGGATCGCGGCATGAGGTGTGTCAGCCTGTCGGGAAACAGCGATCGGGAGACGACGGATGGCGAACCGAGCGAAACGACGGATCACGAGGACGATCTGCATCACGATGATCGCGGCGGCGTGCCTGGCTGCCGGCGGGGAGGGGGACATGCCGAAATCCGAGAGACCCGGCGAGGACGAACACGAGTACAGGGGCGCCTGGATCGCGACGGTCGTCAACATCGACTGGCCGTCGGAATCCGGCCTGTCGACCGAGCAGCAGAAGGAAGAACTCATCGGCCTGCTCGACCTGGCGAAGTCGCTGAATCTGAACGTGGTGATCTTCCAGGTGCGTCCCGCGTGCGACGCCTTCTACGCGTCCGAACTCGAACCCTGGTCCGAATACCTCACGGGGGTCATGGGCAAGGCGCCGGATCCGTATTACGATCCGCTGGAATTCGCGGTCGCCGAGGCGCACCGGCGCGGATTGCAGATCGAAGCCTGGTTCAATCCCTACCGGGCGCGGCACTTCGAACAGCGCAGCGAGGCATCGGCCGATCATATTTCGATCCGGCATCCGGAACTGGTTCGGCGGTACGGAAAGTTCCTGTGGCTGGATCCCGGCGATCCGCGCGTTCAGGACCACACGGTCGCCGTGGTGCTCGACGTGGTGCGGCGCTACGAGATCGACGGGGTTCACCTGGACGACTATTTCTATCCGTACCCGGTCAAGGATGAAGAGGGAAACGACGTTCCGTTTCCCGACGAGGAGACCTACGCGGCCTACCGGGACGGCGGCGGAACCCTGGAACGCGACGAATGGCGCCGTTCCCGGGTCGACGCGCTGGTCCGGCGGCTCCATCGGGAGATCCACGCGATCAAGCCGGGCGTCCGTTTCGGGATCAGCCCCTTCGGCATCTGGCGACCCGGTCATCCGGAAGGCATCGAGGGATTCGATCAGGTCGCCAAACTCCATGCGGATCCCAGGAAATGGATGCAGGAGAAATGGGTCGATTACCTGGTCCCCCAACTCTACTGGCCGACCACCCAGGAAAAGCAGGCCTACGGTCCGCTGCTGCGGTGGTGGATCGAACAGAACACCACGGGCAGGGTGTTGGCGGCGGGCAACTTTACGGCCCGGGCCGTGGAGGGGGAAAACGCCTGGGGCATCGACGAATACCTGAAACAGATCGAACTGACCCGATCCCTGGGTGCGGCCGGCAACGTGCATTTCCACTTGAAGACGTTCCAGGATCATCCCGAGCTGTCGGAGGCGCTCGTCGCCGGACCCTACGCGAAACCGTCTTCCGTGCCGCCGATGCCGGAGTGAAATCCGGACCTCCGGCGGAAACGTGCGGGTTCCGGATCTCCCGCCGGAATCGTCCCGAAGGGATCGGACGCCGTCCGCCGGCCGGTCAGCGCCCGTACAGGCCCATCAAGGTCGCCTCGGCCAGCACCCGCCGCGTCCCGAGCGCTGCGGCGACCTGCGCCCGCGGACTGTTGGGCGCGACCGCCAGGGGCCGGTCGAGGGCGTAGAGGCGGAAGAAGTAACGGTGCGGCCGTCCCGGCGGCGGCGAAGGACCGCCGTACCCGATCTTCCGGAAATCGTTCCGGCCGTGCACTCCGCCGACCGGCGGGCGGGGAAGGGGAGGAACCGCTTCCGGGAGTTCCCGGAGCCCCGGCGGCAGATCCGCCAGGATCCAGTGCGTCCAGGTGCCGCGGGGAGCATCCGGATCGTCGCAGATCAGCAGAAGCGCCTTCGTCCCCTCGGGGGGATCCGTCCAGCGCAGCGGCGGCGAGACGTTCCCGCCGTCGGCGGTGTATCGGATCGGAATGCGGGCGCCGGGGGCGAACGCCGGGCTCGTGAGGAAAAATCCGCGGACGGGTTTTTCCTTCGCCGAAGACGGCGGCCCGGTCTCCTCCGCGACGCCCCGCGGCGCCGGGGTTCCCGCAAGAAGGACGAAGACCGCAAGGAGGAACTGCGGGATCGCGGCTCTCGGCAACATCGTGACCACCTCCCGAATGCAGGAAATCAGACTCATCATACGCCGATCGGCGGGCGCCTGGAATCCTCCCTTCACGACCGTCTTCCGCAGGCCGGACGGAGAGGCGGAAGCCCGCGAAGAGAACGTTTCCGGGCAATACGGGCCCCCGGAGCTTCCCGGGAGTCGTTCCTCCGGCGCAGACGTTGGAGAAACCCGACGTTTGCGCCCGGATTCGGGACCGGGCCTCATCCGGGGTTTGATTCCGCCTCCCCGTTCGGGGTAACAAGACGCAAGGAGGTGACCGGTACCCATGCGTTGCTGTCGACGAATCGTCTTCTTTTCCCTGGAGGTGCTCATGGCCGTCCACGTTTCCGCCGCTCTCGAACGGCCCGGGGAGGGCGACTGGATCCGTTACCGCGTGCTGCGCGCATCGGAATGGATCCCGGTCCCGGTCGATACGGTCACCGTCGTCGTCGGACCTCGTACGACGGAGGGTCTGCGATGGCAGATGAAGGCCTCGCGGGAAGACGGCTCCGGATTCCTGATCGACGTCGTCAGCGACCGCGCACCGATGACGTCCGAGGACGGCGACATCGGCCGCGTCTACTCCTACGGCTTCCGGCCGGGGGAAGGGCCCCTCTACCGCTACGTCGACCGTCACACCGGAGCCCCGAAACCGCCCATCTACGGATTCCGGGAAGGTCTGATTCCCACACCCCGTTCCCGGCTCGACATCGTCGGCCCCTTTCTCGGGACCGGCGCGTACCTGGGACAACTGTTGACCGTGGACGATTTCGGCGGAGGCGCCGCTCTGGAAACGCGGGACGACGAGAAGATCGTCCGGCTCGACGACGATCTGCTGATCGGCACCGCACGCACGATCCGGGACGACGGCACGGGGAAGGATCCGACGACGGGCGACTACCGGTACGTTCCGCTTTCCCGTGAAGACGTCGACCGGCAGATCGAGGCCGGTTTCAACCTGTACCTCTGCAACAGGGATTACGTCTCGATGGTGCGGGATCGGGACGTCTATTTCATCCTGAGGCAGTTCAGCGAGGAGGATCCGTATCCGGACCTGCTCTATCGCTCCAACTTCTGGGGCCCCGCCATGTTCGCCGACGAACCGGCGATCCGGGTCAACAGCCAGGATTGCGCGAGCATTCATGCGGCGGCCGCCCTGCTGCGCCTGCGGAACCACGCCTATTTTCTCGGGCCAAGCGGTTCGCCCATGGATCGGAGACCGACGCGGCGTGACGCGGTGGTCCGCATGATTCTCGCAGCCGGGTTCGGGGTCGGCGACTGGTTCCCGGAACAGACCCATGTCCCCGTGTGGGAAACGATCCACGAAAGCGCCTTCTACCAGTTGCAGGGAGGCGCCGCGGGAATCGTTCACGAAGGCCGTTACCATCTGCGCGACTACGCGTCCTTCCTCGAGAAGATCCTCGGGGAAGGGGTCGAGTTGGACGAATCCGGGATGTTCGACATGATCTACGCCTTCCTGCGCGGGGCCGCCCGGTCGTTCGACGGAGACTGGGGAACCGCGATCTACGGCCAGGCCGATTTCTCGATCGCCCCGCAGGCGATCCGCCAGGCCTACGACATGGGCGCCCGCTACATCTGGTTCTGGACGAGCGACCACGATCATCATCTGCCGTTCGACCGGCAGCTCGAGCTGGCCCGATCCATCCGGGAACATCAGAAAACCCATCCCCGGGACCGCCGATCCCTGGTTCGCGCCGCCCGCGTCGCCGTCGCCCTCCCGGACGGGTACATCGCCCAGCTCGGCCTGATCTGGAAGAACCCGAAGATCCAGTCCCTTCTGCCGAATCCCCGGGGAGTGCTCTACGGCGACGTCATCGCCGACGCGTACTGGGAGGCCTACCGTCTCCTGAAGCAGGGCGTTCCCTTCGATTTCGTCCTCGACGTTCCCGAGGTCGTCGACCGGGTCGGCTACGAACGGATCATCCGCATTTCGCCCGCGGGCGGGTCGAACCTTCCCGCGCCGACGATGCCCGGCCGGGCCCCGGAACTGGCCGTGGAGGATCGCGGCCCCCTGCACGGCGATCCGGTGAGGGAAGACGCGCCGCGAACGACGGCGCGGTTCGTTCCGCAGGGGGCGATCCGCATCGACGGAAAGCTCGACGACTGGGCCGACGCGGAGTGGATCGAACCGAAGGAACGGTTCATGTACGGGCACGTCGGCGAGAAATGGAACGGTCCGCAGGACCTTTCCGCCCAAGCGGCCTTCGCCTATGACGAGGAGGCGCTTTACCTGGCGGTCAACGTGCGCGACGACGTCTTTCACGCTCCGAAGAGCGGCGACGCGATCTGGATGAACGACGGGATCCAGGTTGCCTTCGACCCGCTGCTCAACGACCCGCCGGAGGGATTCTACGCTGACGACGACGTCGAGATCGGCATCTCGCTGGTCGACGGCGAGCCGGTGGCGTACCGCTGGCACGGGCCCGAGGACGGCGATCGCGAACTGCGTTCGTGCGGCGCCCGGTTCGCGGTCGTGCGGGAAGGGGACCGGACCATCTACGAAGCCCGGATTCCGTTCACGGCGATGGCGCCGTTGAGCCCCACCTTCCCCGGCCGATGCCGCATGAGCCTGCTGGTGAACGACAACGACGGGGAAATGCGGAAAGGCGCGGTCGGTTGGACCGATGGGATCGCCGAGAAGAAGCTGCCGGCGAGTTTCGGCCTGTTGACCTTCGAACCGTCGCCCGAGGTCCGGAACGTCCCGCCGATGCTCTTCATCCTCGGGGCGCGCACCGTGGTCCGCCGGGGAGAACCGATCTCGGTGCGGATCGATTCGGGCGCGCTCGATCCGGCCCGCGCGGAGGCACTGGTGACGATCCGAAGCGGGGAACGGGCGGTCCCGATCGCCTCGAGCGGGTTCGAGATCCCTTCCGGCACCCGCCGCCTCGATCTGCGGATCGATTCTTCGGACCTGGAAAGCGCCGTCTACCGGATGGAGATCGTGCTTTCGATGAACGGCCGCGAAAAGGCGCGCCGCACGATGCGCGTGTACGTGCTGCCCGCATCGGCGCCTTGACCTGCGGCCGGGATCTCCGACGAAGAAGGGTTCGGCCCCTCCGCCGTCGCGGCGCGCCGCGGAGGATCCTCGGCGGCCCCCTGTCGGAACGCGGGGAATGCGCCGGCGCAAACGGGTGGCCTTCCGCGGGAGTTCGGGCGACAATGGAAACGACAGGAGGAATCCGGCGGTGAAATCACCCTTTCGCCAACCCGAACCCGACTTCGAAGGACTGGAACGCATCCTGCGCGGCCAGGCGTCTCCCGAACGAATGCGGTTCGTGGAGCTCGGGATCGATCCCGAGATCATGAAGGCCGTCTCCGAAGGCTGTTTCGGAATCGACTGGATTCCGTATTCCAGGGAGGAACGGGAACGTTTCTGGGACCAGCTCATCGCGTTCTGGCATCGCGCCGGGTACGACTACATCCGCGTGACCGGGGCGGGGGAGGTCTCGCTGAATTGGCAACGGCTCCTCCGCAGCGCGGAGGATACGGCCGACGCCCTGAGCCGGGGAACCCGTCACTGGGTCGAAGAGGGGCAGGGGGTGATCGGTTCCCGGGAGGATTTCGAGCGCTACCCCTGGCCGCGCCCGGAAGACATCGACTACGCACCCTACGAGTACATCGCCGCGCATCTGCCGGACGGAATGCAGATGATGGTCTGTCCCTCCGACGGAGTTTTCGAGGTGGTCAGCGAATCGCTCCTCGGGCTGGAGGGTCTCTGCTACCTGCTGGTGGACGATCGTGAACTCGTTGCGGCGACCTTCCGGAGGGTCGCGGACATCATCGCCGCGTTTTACGAGACGGTCGTGCAGATCGACCGCGTGGGCGGCTTCTTCCAGGGCGACGACATGGGCCACAAGACCGCGACCCTGATTTCCCCGGACGATCTGCGCGAGTTCGTTCTGCCGGCGCACAAGCGTTTCGCGGAGATCGCCCACGAGCACGGCAAGATGTACTGGCTGCATTCCTGCGGCGCCCTCGAAGCCGTTCTCGAGGACCTCATCGAAGACGTCCGCGTGGACGCCGTCCATTCCTTCCAGGAAGTGATCCTGCCCGTCTCGGAGTTCGTCGCCCGTTACGGCGACCGCGTCGCCGCGCTCGGCGGCATCGACGTCGACCGATTGAGCCGGCTGCCGGAAGACGAACTCCGGGCCTACATCCGCGGCGTGATCGGGGCCTGCATGCCGGGACGCTACGCGCTGGGTTCGGGCAATTCCGTGGCCAACTACGTGCCGGTCGAGAACTACCTCGTCATGATCGAGGAAGGCCTCGCCTGGCGCCCCTGATCCTCCCTCCGGAGGAACCCCGCGTGCGGGGAACGCGCATCATGACGACACGTGGATCATCGCCTTGATCACGCCGTCGCGATACTCGGTCACCAGATCGAAGGCCTCCCGGGTTCGTTCGAAGGGGAAACGGTGCGTGACCATCGGGCGGGGGTCGATCCGGCCGCTTTCGATCAGGTCGAGGGTTTTCTGCAGACAGCCGTTCTGCCGCCGCACGTTCTGGATGCAGATTTCCTTGCGGCGGATGCGGTCGATCACGAAAGAGACCCGATCGACCTCCGGGATGCCGATCAGCATCAGTTTGCCGCCGGGTTTCAACAGTTCGACCGCCTGATCCAGCGCGTCCTGTTGTCCGCAGCATTCGAAAACGGCGTCCATTCCGAGGGGTTCCCGCTCGAGGACGCCCGCCACCACGTCTTCCCGATCGGGATTGCCCGTCCATCGGGCGCCGAAACGGCGCGCCGCCGCCAGGCGTTCGTCGATCCTGTCGGTGACGTAGACGGCCCCGGCCCCCTGTTCCAGGGCGGGCAACAGAACGCTCAATCCGATCGGCCCCGCGCCCAACACCGCGATCTTTGCATCCCGCATGGGGATCGAGAGGCTCACCGCGTAGACGCCGATCGTGAGCGGTTCCGACAGGGCCGCCGCTTCCAGGTCCGTCCCGTCCCCGAGCGGGAAACAGGATTCCTCCGGCATCACGATGTACTCGGAAAGACTTCCTTCGGCCTGTCCGGGACAACCGAGGAAACGCAGGTTGCGGCAGGTGTGCGGCCGGCCGGCCCGACACTGGTCGCAGCGCCCGCAGGACATCGCCGGCTCGATGGCGATCCGGTCCCCGGGCCCGACCCTCTTCACGGCGTCGCCGACGGCCTCGACGATCCCCGCGCATTCATGCCCCACGGTAAAGGGGTACTCGACGACCTGGCTTCCGATCCGGCCGGTCGTGTAGTAGTGCACGTCGGAACCGCAGACCCCGACGACCCGGATTCGCACCAGGACGTCCCGCGGATCGCGGATCTCGGGGGCGGGGACCTCGCGCATTTCCATGCGCCGGATCCCGGTCAGCATCACGGCCTTCATTCGGCACCTCCGGAATCGATGTCGATGAACCGGCGCACCGCCTCGATCGCATGAACCGCCCGACGGCCCGACAGGTCCGAGATCTGGTGGCGGCAGGAAAAACCGTTGGCCACGACCAGCGCATCCTCCGGCGCCGACCGGAGCGCGTCCAGAAGACGATCTTCGGCGACCTTCACCGAGATGTCGAAATGCTCCTTCTCGTAGCCGAAGGCGCCGGCCATCCCGCAGCAACCGGCTTCGGTCTCCGTCACCTCGGCGCCGGGGATCCCTTTCAGCAGCGAAAGGCTGCCGTCGACCCCCTCCAGGGCCTTCTGGTGACAGTGCCCGTGGAAGAGGATCTTCACCGGCTCCGAAGCGCCGTTCTTCCAGGGGAGACGGCAGCGTCCCGCCCGGATCTCCTCCGCAAGAAAGGAATCGATCATCCTCACGCGGGCGGCCACCGTTCCGCCGAGTTCCTCGTCGTCCGCCAGGTCGGGGAGGTCGTCGATCAGCGACGAGGCCGAACTCGGTTCGCAGACCAGGATCGGCAGACCGCGCTTCGCGTACGGTTCCAGCCTTCGGAGCACGGCCGTGCCGCGCTTCTTGGCCCTTGCCAGAAAGCCCTTCGAGATGGCGGGACGCTGACTGTCGCCGACGCGCACGAGTTCCACCTCGAAGCCGGCCGCCTCCAAGACCTCCACCGCCGCCCGCCCGACGGAGGGCTGGTAGTATTCCATGTAGGTGTCGTCGAAGAGCACCACCCTGCGCGGCGTTTCCCCCGCGGGGGCGGCAGACGCCGGCGAACGTCGGCGATGTTTCCGGAACCATCGGCGCATGGTCCGCCGCGCGTACCTGGGAAAGGGCCGGCGGCGGTCGATCCCCAGAAGCCGGTCCATGAAGATCCGCGTCGGCATCCATCCCAGGACGGCGTTGACGATCGGCGCGCGCCAGCCGGAGCAGAGGGCGCCGAGCAACGCGGGATCGCTGAAGAGACGATCCCGCAGCGATGCGCCGTGTTCGAGATGATGGTGATGAATCACCTCGGCCTTCATCCGGGCCATGTCGACGTTGTTCGGGCACTCGTTCTTGCAGGCCTTGCAGGCGAGGCAGAGGTCGAACACCTCGCGGAGTTCGTCCGACGAAAGACCCCGGGTCCCGAGCTGGCCCGTGACCGCCAGGCGCAGGGTGTTGGCGCGTCCGCGGGTGGAATGAACCTCGTCCCGGGTCGCCATGTACGAGGGGCACATGGTGCCGTCCGCGGTCTTCCGGCAGGCGCCGACGCCGGTGCACTGTTCGACGGCCTCGTGGAATCCCTCGCTCTGCCGGTAGTGGTAAAGCGTCTCGACCGGCAGGAAGCGATAGCCGGGACCGTACCGGAGATTCTCCTCCATCGGCGGGGGATCGACGATCTTGCCCGGGTTCATCAGGTTGCCCGGATCGAAGGCCCTTTTCAGTTCCACGAAGCCTTCGTAGATGCGGTCGCCGAAGAATCGCCGGTTGTAGGCGGCCCGCACGATGCCGTCTCCGTGTTCTCCGCTCCACGAACCCCGGTATTTCAGGACGATCTCGAAGACCTCCGCCTGGATCTTCTTCATCAGTTCCAGTTCCGCGGGTTCGTGGAGATCGTGCATCGGCCGCACGTGCACGAGGCCGACGCTGGCGTGTCCGAAAAGCGAAACGGGCCGCCCGTACTTTTCGCAGACGGCCACGACTTCCTCGACGTATTCCGGCAGCACCTCGAGCGGAACGGAGGCGTCCTCGACGAACGCCACCGGTTTCTTCGGCCCGCGAACGGTCGACATCAACCCCAGCGAATTCTCCCGCATTTCCCAGATCGCATCGATCTCGGCCGGATCGACATGCACGGGAAGGTGGTATCCCATGCCCCGGGATTTCAGATCGTCGGTGATCGACCGCAGGATGTCGCGGACCTCCCCGGGCGAATCCCCCTGGGCTTCCACGACGAGCACCCCGGCGGGATCGCCTTCCACCATGCGACAGGTCTCGCGGGTCAGCGAATTCTCCCGTGCCAGCCGGATGATGACCCCGTCGATCAGTTCCACCGCCGAAGCGCCCCTGGCGACGATCGGCGCAACCGCGCGGAGGCATTCGCCCATGTCCGCAAAGTGCGCCAGACAGAGACCGGAGGCCGCAGGAATCGGTTCCAGCCTCACGGTCAGCTCCAGGACCAGCCCCAGGGTCCCCTCGCTGGACGAAATGATCCTGGCCATGTTCCAGGGCATCGGATCGAGGAACGCGTCGAACGGGTATCCCCCGGAACGGCGTCTGACCTTCGGATAACGTTCGCGGATTTCCTCACGGTTTTCCCGGATGATCCGGCGAAGCGTGCGGTAGATTTCGCCTTCCCGGTCCGGCAGACGGCACTTGGCCTCGTATTCCTCTTCCGTCACCGGTCCCAGGCGCAGGATCTCCCCCGTCGGCAGGGCCAGATCGAGGGAAACGACATGGTCGATCGCCATGCCGTACCGGACCGAACGCATTCCCGCGGAGTTGTTCACCACGATCGCGCCGACGTTCGCACGGCTCGATGTCGCCGGATCCACCGCATAGAAAAGTCCCGTCTCCGCGATCCGCCGGTTCAATTCGTCCCGGACGATTCCCGGTTCCACGCGGGCCCACCGTTCCTGCTCGTTGACCTCCAGCAGGGAATTCATGTACTTGGAAAAATCGATCACCACGGCCGGACCGATCGACTGCCCCGTCAGGCTGGTTCCGCCGCCCCTTCCGACCACGGGACAGGAAAATTCCGCGGCCGTCCGCAGGGCCCGGATCGCATCGGCGCGATCCACCGGCAGGACGACGGCCACCGGCGGAATCTGGTACATGCTCGCGTCGGTCGAGTAGATCCCGATCGAGACGGCGTCGGCAAGCACCTCGCCCCGAAGGCGGTCCCGCAGGGCCCGTACGACGGGTTCGGATTCCTTCGAACGAATCACCGGATGTTCCTGGTTCATGGCATCGACCATCGGCTCGTCATGAAATTGCGGCGGTCAATCGTAACGCCCCAGTTCCTTCGCCAGATCCACGATCCGGCGGAAATCCTCCAGGCTCACGCTCGACGGCACGGAATGATCCGACGAAAAGATGTATCCGCCGCCTTCCTTCAGGCGGGGCACGACCCGGCGCATCTCCTCCTGGATGGCCTCGGGATCGTCCCACAGGACGGCGTTGATTCCCCCGTGCAGAACGAGACGGTCCCCGTACTCCTCCTTCAACGCCATGGGATCCACCCCGGCCTTCACCTCGAGCGGGTTCAGGGCCTCGATCCCGATCTCGATCAGATCCGGAACGAACGGGCGGATGTCGCCGCAGGAATGCAGATGCACCTTCACCCCGTGGGCGTGTCCCCATTCGGCCGCCCGGCGATGAACCGGCTTCAGCACGGATCGATAGGTGTCCAGTCCGAAAAACTGGCTCTCCTTGTATCCCATGTCGTCCGGCCAGGTGATCGCGTCGACCCGGTATCCCTCCTCCCAGAGGCGGTCCAGCAGGGCCAGGTCGACTTCCAGCGAATGTTCGAAGATGTCCCGGCACCATTCGGGATCCTCCATCAGCGCGATCAGAACCCGTTCCGTTCCGACGATCCAGGAATGCGTGACGTCGAAACCGAACCAGAGCTGGGCCTGGATCCAGGCGCCTTCCTCGCGCCACCGGCGATAGTCCCGCCGCAGCCGATCCCAGTCGATCCGGTCGTCCGACGGCGTCATCCGCTCCTTCGCCCTGGACCAGGATTCCCGGTCGACGACGGTGAAATCCAGGAACTGCGGCGTCGATGCCGCATGTTTCCAGTTCTTCAACGTGACGCCCCACGACGTGGTGGATACGACGTACTCGTCGGTCTCCTCCAGGACGCGCACCGGGTACCTCGGACTGTTGTCGAGGAAGATCGATTCCACCCGGTCCAGATCGAAGAAGCGCACGAAGGTGGTGTCTTCCGGCATCCCTTCCCGGTGCCAGCGCTCGATCGTTGCATCCCAGGGGTCGTCGATGATCGGAACCCGGTCCGCCTCGCGATGTTCGTACATTCGTTGGAACCGTTCGCGGCTCGTCATGGCGGGCTCGGACATCGGGATCTTCTCCTCTTTCGGTTGCGCCCCGGCATCATGACCGATGCCGTCGCCCCCGAAAAGCCCTCGAACATACCCTGCCCGAAAGCGCGGGCAACACGAAATTGCGGAGCATCGGCGGCCGCGAAACGGACCCGGCCCGATCCCGTCCGGCACGGCGCCCGCCGCGGCGCATCCCGCATTTCGGAATTCCTCCGTTCCCGGCCCTCCGGCATCATCCACGGCATGGACGCATCGCATCCCGTTCTGCCGAACCGATGGGGAGCCGGCCAGGTTCTGCGTTTCTCCGGACTGGACGGGCCCACCCGATGGGACGGTCCCTTCTGGGGGATCACGACCCGGCGTCGTTACGAGTTCCTCCTGCGGACGGTCCCCGCGGTCCGGCTGCGGATTTCGATGCCGGCGGGATCCGGCGATCCGCTCCGCTGGTTCACCGGGGATTCCCTGCATCTGCATCATCCGGAGGCCGCATGCTGGGCCGTCTTCCTCGACGCCGACTGTCTCGTGGGCGCCTGCCGCGGGGACTCCTCCATCGACCTGCGGACCGGTTCCCGGGGCGACGAAGAATTTCCCGAGGCAACCGCGTTTCCCGTCGAACCCGATTCGAGTCCCTACGGACCCGGGAGCCGGACGGGAGGAACCCTTTTCTTCCTCGCCCTGAAAAGCGGCAGGGGGCGCAAATGGGCGCTGGCGTTCGACCCAGCCGACCCCGGCCGCGCGGCCCGGAGGGCCGAAATCGGTCTGCTTCAGAACGTCCCCGACCTCTGCGAGCGACGCGCCCGCCGGGTTCTCGGGGCGGGGTTGGGTATCGAGGACCTTCCGCCCGATCGCCTTCGCGCGGTCCGCAAGGCCTTCAGCATCCTGCGCGGGGCCTACAAGGCCCCCGAGGGACAATTCGTCGCCCCGTGGGGAACCCCCAGCGCTCATCACGTTCACCTGAATCTCTGGGACACCCTTTTTCACGGCTGGGGGAGCCGCTTTCTCGACCCGCTGCTGCCGCGTCAGGACGCTCTGATGCTTCTGCAGGCGCAGCGCGAGGACGGGTTCATCGGCAATCCGCAGTTCCCGCCCGCGCCGCACCACGACGCCCGGGGGATTCACCCCCCGCTGCTCGCCTGGGCCGTCTGGAACCTCCACCGGCAGGGGGACGACCGGGCGCTCATCGAACTCGCGTATCCGCGGATCGTCCGGTTCATCGAGTGGGTCCGACGAAACCGCGATGCCGACGGGAACGGTCTGCCCGAGTGGAGGGAAACCGACGGCTGCGAATCGGGCCGCGACAACGATCCGCGGTGGGACGGCCGGATCGCCTTCAACGCAGTGGATTTCTCCGGATTCCTCGGCAGCGAGCTGCTCCATCTCGCACGGATCGCCGACGCGCTCGGCCGGAAGGACGAGGCGGAACGCTGGCGCCGCGAACACGCCCGGCTTGCGGAAACCTTCAACCGGGTCTTCTGGGCGGAAGACGAGGACTTCTACTTCGACCGCGCCCTCGACGGACGACGGATCCCGGTTAGGACCAACGCGGCCTTCCTCGCCCTCTTCGGCGGACTCGCCACGGCCGAACGCGCGGAACGCCTGGTGCGGCGGCGCCTGCTCGATCCCGACGAGTTCTGGCCCGAGCTGCCGGTCCCGACCGTGAGCCTCTCCGACCCGGCCCACGAGCCGGACATGTGGCGGGGCCCGGTGTGGCTCTGCTACAATCACCTCATCGTGGAAGGATTGCTGCGATACGGCTTCCGCAGGGAGGCCGGAGAACTCGTCGAACGCACCCTTCGCGCGGTCACCGGCATGTACGAACGCACCGGTTCCCTCTGGGAGTTCTACGATCCCCGGAACCGCAGGGAACCGTCCGAACTGCGGCGCAAGGGCCTCTGCCGCCGGGGCGCCGAGGAGGAACCGGGCGGCAACATCGCGGATTACACCTGGACCGCCGCCGGATACCTTCACTTCGTTCATCTGTCGAGGCGCGGATTCGGCGGGGACGCGGGCCGGGAACCGCCGGGAGAGATGCAATGAGAGCACGACGCGGAATTCTGACGATGATGCTCCTGCCGATCGTTCCCTTCGCCGCCTTCGGATCGGGGAGCGAACCGTCGAAAGGCGGAGCCGATCCCGCCGGGACGTTGCCCGTGCTCGACAAGTACGATTACTGGAAGGGCGGCGGCACCCTGCTGCGGGGTTTCATGATCAGCCCCTGGCTGAAGGAATCCGACATCGAGGACATGCGGCAATGGGGCGCCAATCTCGCGCGCCTGCAGATCAAGGCCCGGGAGCATCTCGGCGAGGATTTCGCCGAGGTTTTTCCGACGCGGCTCGATCAGTGCGTCGAGGTGGTGCGATGGTGCGGCCGGCGCGGGATCGCCGTGGTCATCGACTACCACTACGACGCCACCCGGGGTTCGAACCTCTGGTCGGATCCGGCGGAACACGACCGCATGGTCGCTCGATGGAAACAGATCGCCAAACGATTCCGGGACGTTCCCAACGTCATCGGGTACGACCTGATCAACGAGCCGATCCATCCCTCCTTCCCGCCGCTGCAGCCCTGGCCGGAATCCGGGGTGGATTCCTGGCCGGCCCTGGCCCGGAGAATCATCCGCGCGATCCGCGGGATCGATCCCCGGACGCCGATCGTGATCGAACCGGGACCCTCCGGAGGCATGCCCCAGGGGTTCCGCGTCTTCCCGGCCCTGGAAGACGATCGGCTGGTGATGAGCTTCCACATGTACCAGCCGCACGCGATCACCTACCAGGGGATCCCGGAAGACGACGGGGATCCCCGCCCGATGCCCGTCTACTACCCGGGAAACCTCGACGGCCGGCGCATCGACAAGAAATGGCTGGCCGAAAACATGCGTCCCGCCCTGGAATACTCGAAGGCCCACGACGTACCCGTCTTCGTGGGGGAGTTCTCCTGCGTACGATGGGCCCCCGGAGAAACGGCCGTCCGGTATCTGCGCGACGCCGTCGACCTCTTCGAAGAATACGGGTGGAACTGGACCTACCACGCATTCCGGGAATGGACGGGGTGGAGCCTGGAACACGAAGGGGAACCCTTCAAACCGGTTCCCGCAACGGAACCGACCGACCGCGCCCTGCTCATCCGATCCTATTTCGAACGGAACCGGCCGTTTCCGGTTCGGGACAACCGGCCCGATTCCCTGGACGGCCGCTGATCTCAACCGAGGATCCGCAGCACGCGGTCCTCGTCGGCCGGATCGAGTTCCTCCGGCAGGCAGCGCCAGGTCTCGACGTGCCGGAGTTCCTCGCCGGGCCGGAGGGGCAGGGTGGGGGACAGGGTCTCCATCTCGATGAAATCGCCGCAGGTGTACACCTCGACCGAGCAGCCCCGGTCGGGATAGGTCGATCCGGACCGGTACGCGTAGCTCTTCACGAACGTGATCCCGTCCGCGGCCCGTGCGATCCAGCCCCGTTCCCCCCCGGAACCGATCTTCCC
>CAYNBQ010000047.1:0-28924 GCA_964395275.1 uncultured Verrucomicrobiota bacterium | reverse complement strand
CCGGCTCGCGCTCACCGCCCCTTCTTCGTCCCGCCTGCCGGGCGCGACTTCGCGGGGCACGCGCGCTCGCCGGACGTATCGATCTTTTGGCTTACCGGTCCTGGATCGATCCCCCCGGGGAATCCTCCCCCAGCGGGGTCCGGCTCGCGCTCACCGCCGCGCTCGCCGGACGTATCGATCTTTTGGCTTACCGGTTGGCGGAGAGGGTGGGATTCGAACCCACGGTACCCCTGTTCAGGGTACGACGGTTTAGCAAACCGCTCCTTTCGACCACTCAGGCACCTCTCCGCCCGAAAAAGCCGTCGTTGGAGAACGTACCGGACCGGCCGTGGAAGTCAATGATCGAGCCGCAATCCCCCGCCGGCGGAAATCCCCGCAGCGGGTCGAACCGCGTCTTGATCCCGGCGGCGGGCGCGACGATCATGCCGCGGTTCCCCGATCGCCGGACCGGGCCGCCGCGGTCCCGCGGCGCGTCGAACGGAACCACCGGAGGATCTTTCGACATGCCGGACATCGTCAGCCGCGACATACAGGAGAGGATCGACGCCGTCTGGATCGTCGATACCCACGAACATCTTCCCTCGGAAAAGGCCCGTCTGGAAACCGATCCCGACCCGCTGCTCCTCTTCCTTTCCCACTACGCGTCCGCCGACGTCGTTTCGGCCGGGCTGCACCCGGAAGACCTTGAACGCGCCCGGGATCTCTCCCTTCCCCTGGGAGAACGATGGGCGCTGGTCGAACCCTACTGGAAACGGGCGGCCAACACCGGATACTGCCGGGCCGTGCTCCACGTCGTTCAGGACCTGTACGACATTCCCGCCCTCGACATCACGACGATCGACGCCCTCGCCGAGGCGATGCGCCAGCGCAATCGCCCGGGACTCTACCGCTGGGTGCTGAAGGAACGATCCCGGATCGCCGTTTCCATCCTGGATTCCGACCCCGACGCGGATCCCGAGTTCTTCATCAGCGTCTACCGGCTCGACGACTTCCTGGTCCCCGACGGACCCGCCGCGATCGAGGCCCTGGAAAGGAAGACCGGACGATCGATCCACGGACTGGACGATCTCGAAAAGGCCATGGAAGAACATTTTCAATGGGCCCTCGGGAAGGGGATCGGCGGCCTGAAGAGCGGATTGGCCTACCAACGGCCGATCGAATACCGGAAACGCGCCCGGCACGAGGCCGAGGAGATCCTCCAGCGGATCCTCGCCGGGGAGGTCTTCCCCCGATCCCCGGGGCTCAACCTCCTGAACGACGGGATCCGTCCGCTGGGCGACTACATGATGCACCGGCTGCTCGGCCTGATCCGGGACGCGGGGGTTCCGTTCCAGATCCACACCGGCCTGCAGGAAGGCAACGGCAACGACATCCGCAACGCCGATCCCAAGCTCCTGATCCCCCTCTTCGCCGGGTATCCCGGCGTGAAATTCGACGTCTTCCACAGCGGGTATCCGTTCCTGAGCGACCTGGCGGCCATCGCCAAGAATTTTCAGAACGTCTACGTCGACATGTGCTGGATGCACGTCATCTCGCCCACCGCGGCGCGCCGCGCCCTGTCCGAGTATCTCGACGCCGTTCCCGCGAACAAGATCCTCGGCTTCGGCGGGGACTACCTCTACGTCGAAGGGGTCTACGGACATCAGCGGATCGCCCGGCGGAACATCGCCTCCGTTCTTTCGGAGAAGATCTGCGACGGATACCTCTCGGTGGACGACGCCGGGGAGATCGCCCTGCGTCTCCTCCAGCGCAACGCGGTGGAACTCTTCCGCATTCCGAGGAAGATGCCTCCGGAAAGCGTTTCCGTACGCGAATCCGACGCCCCGGGGAAGGACGAAACATGAAATACGCGGTGATCGTCGGCGACGGCATGGCGGACGAGCCCCTGCAGGAACTCGGGGGCCGGA
The DNA here is from genome assembly GCA_964395275.1 of uncultured Verrucomicrobiota bacterium. GTDB lineage: Bacteria > Verrucomicrobiota > CALLYA01 > CAYNBQ01 > CAYNBQ01 > CAYNBQ01. The sequence continues at coordinate 27,017 of CAYNBQ010000047.1, read as the reverse complement.
CCCCCCTGCAGGCGGCCCGCACCGAGACGATGGATCGCATCGCCGCCGAGGGGGTCTCGGGACGATTCCTGGGACTCGTGCCGGGGTTGCCGACCTCTTCCGACGTGGCGAACCTGGCCGTGCTCGGGTACGATCCGAGGACCTACTACCCCGGCCGCGGACCGATCGAGGCGGCCGCGCGCGGGGTGGCGATGGATCGCGGCGACGTCGCGTTCCGCTGCAACATCGTCACCGCCGAGGGCGACCGGCTCATCGACTACGCCGGCGGCCGGCCGAGCGACGAGGAGGCGGAAGCCCTGGTCGCCGCCCTGAACGGGGAGTTCTCTTCGGAAGGCGCCGAGTTCGTCGTCGGTCTGAGCTACCGGCACCTGCTCGTGCTGCGGGGAAGCCGCTGGAGCGGCGCCGTGCGGTGCGAAAAGCCCGACGATCATCCGGGAGAGCCCTACGAACCCCTGCTGCCGCGGGCCGACGGGGAAGGATCGGCCGCCGCCGAGACGGCGGAAATGCTGCGTTCCTGGATCGTCCGTTCCCGGACCCTGCTCGAGGCCCATCCGGTCAACCGCGCGCGCCGGCGCGAGGGTCGGCCCCTTGCGAACCTCATCTGGCCGTACGGAGGCGGCGGGGTTCCTCGGGTGCCTTCGTTCGAGTCGCGTTTCGGCGTCCGGGGCGCGGTCGTGGCGGGGGTGGACGTGATCTTCGGAATCGGCGTCGTCACCGGAATGGATCCGATCCGCGTCGAGGGCGCGACCGGATACCTCGACACGAATTACGAGGGGAAGGCCGAGGCGGCGCTGGCGGCCCTGGAGGATCACGATTTCGTCTACGTGCACGTGGAAGCGCCCGACGAATGTTCCCACCAAGGGGATCTCGCGGGAAAGATCCGTGCGATCGAGGACCTGGATTGCCGTCTTCTCCTTCCTCTCTGGGAAGGCCGTCCGAAGGACACCCGCTTTCTCGTGTTGCCCGATCATCCCGTTCCCCTGACGCTGAGAAAACACACGAGGGAACCGGTCCCCTTCGCCCTCTGCGGTCCCGGCGTCGAACCGGACGGAATCCGGGCCTATGACGAGGCGTCCGCGACGGGGGGATCGGCGGGATTGCTCCGGGGCGAGGAATTGATGCGGACGCTCTTCGCCTGAACCGGGCGCACGCAACGTCTCCGGCCCGGGATGCCCGTCGCGCTCTGTTGCGAACACCCGGAGCTCTGGCGGATCCTCGCCGACAGACTCCACATGACCCCGGCCAACCTCTTCTGTTCCTGCGGCGGATTGAGCGTGCGTTGACCCGCTCTTTCCCCGGCCGGAATCGATCAGTCGCCGGCGGAGATCATGCCCGTGCGACGGGCGTAGGCGAAAATGCCGCCGGCCGCGATCACGTCGCGGGCGTCGCCGAGGGGCTTGAGTTTCCAGACCCGGCCGTCCCCGGCCGTCATCTGGTCCGCGTCCAGGTCGATCCGGACGCGGTCGCCGGTCGCCAGGGCGTCGCAGGGATCCTCGTCGCACTCGATCGGGTAGAGTTCTCCCGTGGCGACGCAGTTTCGGAAGAAGATCCTCGCAAAGGATCCGGCCACCACGGCGCGCACCCCGGCGGCGCCCAAGGCGATCGGCGCGTGTTCGCGGGAGGAGCCGCAACCGAAATTCCGCCCGGCGACGATGATCGGGTACGGCGTCTTCATCGCCCCTTCCGGAACGAAGGGCGGGTATTCCGCGGGAAGTCCCGCCAGGGCGTAGCCGCCCAGCTTCTCGTATTCCTCCGGGATCGTCGGAATGAGGTTCAGATACTGCGCGGGGATGATCTGGTCGGTATCGATATTGTCGCCGAGCACGTAGACGGGGCCTTCGATGATTTCGCTCACGATCGTCCCTCCTCTTACGCCACGAACTCGCGCGGATCGGTGATGTGCCCCCGCACGGCCGAAGCCGCCACGGTGAGGGGGGACGCCAGGTAGATCTGCGCCTCTTTCGAACCCATGCGGCCGGTGAAATTCCGGTTCGTGGTCGAAATGCAGATTTCGGCCCGGTTGATCCGGCCGAACGTGTCCACCGGCCCTCCCAGGCAGGCCGCACAGGAGGGCCGGGCGGGACCGATGCAGCCGGAATCCTCGAAGATCTCCGCGAGGGTCCGCCCGTTCCATCGGGTTTCATAGAGTCCGCGGCGTACATGCGTGGTCGCCGGCACGATGTAGGTCGGCACGGCGACCCTTCGTCCGTCGAGGATCTTCGCCGCCGCCAGGAAATCCCCGAGTTTCCCCCCGGTGCAGGACCCGATGTAGGCGCGGTCGATCCGCACGTCGGCCTTCGAACGCGCCGCGGCGCGCTGGTCGGGGGTCGACGGACAGGCGACGACCGGTTCGAGGGCCGGGGTGTTGTACTCCCGCACCTCGACGACGCGGGCGTCCGGATCGCCGGAAACCGGTTCGAACGGAACGTTCGTGCGGCCCTCGAGGTATTCGAAGGTCTTCTCGTCGGCCTCGCAGATGCCGCTCTTTGCGCCCCCTTCGATGGCCATGTTCGCCAGGGTCATCCGTTCCTCGATCGGCAGGAGACCCACGGTCTCCCCGACGAATTCCATGGCCCGGTAGGTGGCGCCGTCCATGCCGATGTCGCCGAGGATCTGCAGGATCAGGTCCTTGGCCATCAACCAGGGGGGCATCTCGCCGTGGAAGACGAAACGCATCGTGGCCGGAACCTTGATCAACAGCTTGCCCGTTCCGAGGATGAATCCGGCGTCGGTGTTGCCGATGCCCGTGGCGAATTCGTTGAACGCGCCCGCGGTGCAGGTGTGGGAGTCCGTGCCGAAGAGAACTTCCCCCGGGCGGGTGTGCCCCTCTTCGGGCAGCGCGACGTGGCAGACGCCCTTGTAGCGGTCGCCGCCGACGTCGTAGAAGTGGCGGATCCCCTGCTCGCGGGCGAATTCCCGGAGGATATCGATGTTGCGATGCGCCTTTTCGTCGGAGGTGAAGATGTAATGATCGGGGATCAGGACGACCCGGTCCGGATCCCAGACGCGCGCGTTGCGTCCGAATTCCCGGTGAAAAATGCCGATGGTCCCCGGGCCGCAGACGTCGTGGGTCATCAGAACGTCCGCGTTCACCCAGATGTTCTCGCCGGGCTCGACCCTCGCGCGTCCCGAAGCCCTGGCGAGGATTTTCTCGGTCATCGTCATGCCCATGTCGATCGCCCTTCCTTCTCAACTCCGACGGGTCGGTTACTATACGGGGGTACCGGGTCGGCGTGCAATCGGCCCGCAACGGCTTCATGAACGAGATTGACACGACATCCTGGGACCTCTGGATCGACGAACCGCACGATCCCGCCTGGAACATGGCGGCCGACGAGGTGCTCCTGGATACGGCGCCGGGCCGGGGACGTCCGCTCCTGCGGATCTACGGCTGGGACCGGCCGGCCGTCTCCATCGGCTATTTCCAGCCGGCCCGCGAAGGCGACGCCACCGGCCTGCCGTGGGTCCGACGGACGACGGGCGGGGGGATCGTCCGCCACGACCGCGACCAGACGTACACGGTCGTCGTGCCGTCCGGCCATCCCCTTCACACGGCGCCCCTGCTGGAGACGTACCGCCTCTTCAACCGGTGCGTGGTGCGCGCCCTGGAACGGCTCGGCCTCGAGGCGCGGCTCTCCTCCGCGCCGATGCCGCGCCACACGGATCTGCGAACCATGGTCTGCTTCGATCAACCGACCCGGTACGACGTCCTTTGCGGCGACCGGAAGGTGGCGGGGGCGGCCCAGCGGAGAACGCGCACCGGGATCCTCCACCAGGGATCCATCGCGATCGACGGGATCGCCGGGGACGTCGCCGGGGAACTCGTCCCCGGGTTCGCCGGGGAACTCGCCGTCCGGTTCCTGGAGTTTCGCCCCGACCCGCGCCTCCTGGCGCGGATCCGCGAACGGGTCGCCGAACGATACGGCCTGGAGAGCTGGAACCGGCAACGATGAACCTTCTGGATCGACTCGAGGAGCTGCATCCCGGTCGCGGGGGTCCGATCCTCCTCGTCGACGGCAACAACATCATGGGACAACGTCCCGGGTGGTGGCGCGACAAGCCGCGCGCACAGCAGGCCCTGCTGGAAAAGATCGTCGAGTACGCCGGGGAGGAGGCCCTTCGCCTCGTCCTCTTCTTCGACGGACGGCCGCCGCCCGGATTGCCGCGGGAAGGGATCCACGAGGGCATCGGCGTTTCCTTCGCGCCGAAAGGGGTGACCGCCGACGATCGGATGGCCGACATGGTCTACCGCAACCGCCGGGTGCGCGATCTGGTGGTCGTGACGTCCGACAAGCGCCTGCGCCGACGGGCCGAGGTCCTCGGGGCGGAGGTCGCGAGCGCCGGCGGATTCCGGGCCCGGATGGAGGAACGGGTGGGCAAGCCGGATTTCCCGTAGAACGCGGCCGGGCGGCCGGTCCGCAGGTCCGCGCTCCGCCGGAAGGGATGACCTAGCCCGATTCGAGGAAGAGGCCGTGTCGCAGAATCAATTCCGGCAGGCCCCCGTGCACCATATGGGTCGCCGCCCGGTAGTTCTGTCCGCGGGTATCCCGGTTCGGCAGGGCGACGGCCGTCCCGAATCCCGCCGCCCGCAGCGAGACGATTCCCGGTTCCGTGTCCTCGATGCCCACGCACCACCGGTACTCGTTCTTCGGCACGGCCATCCGGTACAGGGCGATCGAATACAGATCGCGATGGGGTTTCAGCCGCGCCTCGTGCGCATCGCCCGCGTTCACGAACCCGTCGAAAACGGCAAGATAATCCTCGAGCCCCTCCTCGATCCTTTCCTTCGTCGCGGCGGAGAGGGGCCAGTCCCGGGATTCCTCGCGGACCTGTCGGATGATCTCGCGCATGACCGCGTGGGTTTCGAAGGCGATCGACGCCGTCACCAGCGAAATCTTCGCCGGATGCCGTCGAAACCGTTCCCCGAGGAGGCGCATCCCCGCTGCGCAACGGTCGCGGTCGGGAGGAATCGAATCCGGATCGACGGTTTTCCAGAGTGCCGCAAGCGGCTCGGCCGTCCGCTCGGCCTCCGCGCCCAGCCATCCCTTCACCAGGCAGAGGAAGATTCCGTAGCCCGGCATCGGCTCCACGAGCCGGCGTCCCGGCCCGAGGAGTTCCCGGGCCAGTTCCTCCCCGCGCCCCTCCCGCATCCGGGCGAGGATCGAGTGATACCGCTGGTAATAGAGATCCAGGGCGGCGGCGACCCGTTCGGAGGGATTGCGCGGACGAAACGCGTCCGCGAACCGATCCACGAAGGGCCGGGCGCGGCGGGCCGTTTCCTCCTCGTCCATCGGGCCCCGCGCGACGGCCGCCCGGAACGCCTCGTCTTCCAGCATTTCGGCCAATCCGCAGTTCCGCGCGTTGAGGATCACCTCGCGCTTCCGACCGGCGTCGGGCATCCCGGCCAGCGTCCAGAGAACGGCCTCGATGAACGAACGGCGGAAGGATTTCTCGTCGAGAAGATCGCCGTACCGTTCCAGGAGAAACTCCGTGTGCCGATAGTTGCTGTTGCCGATCACGTACGGGTAGTCCCGGACGTCGTCCAGCCCTTTCCAATCGGCCCGGCCCGGCCGGCCGGTGAAACGCCGGACCATGTACTCGAGGGAATGCAGGGCGAGCGGTTCGGTCGTCGTCGACGTCCCGTCCATGTCCACCGCGAAGGCGACGATCCGCGGCAGGGGCGTCGGCGTCGGCGGGGCCAGCGGATAGATCTCCGTCGGCCAGAAAACGTACCCGAGGTTCCTCACGACGGCGAATTCGTTCACCCCGGGAAGATCCGGCCCGCCCGCGAGCCGGCGGGCCGCCTCTTCCGGTCCGACGTACTCGATCAGGGGCGGATTGCTCTGCATCGGGACGGTTTCCGGCCGTTCGACGGCCGGTCCTTCATAGGAAACGAACCGGCCGAAGTCCACCGGAAACCCGGAAGCCGGTCCTGCCATCTTCCCTCTCGCCGGGCTACACTCCGTCCCGCCGGCGAAGGGCGCCGGGGCAGGAACGAGGAACGACGATGACGGATCCCTGGAAACTCGAGACGGTCGATTTCGAAGAGTCCGTTCTGAGGGATCGCAACTCGGTCTACGCGGTCTCCAACGGGTACCTCACATTGAAGGGCAACCTCGCCGAACTGCGCGGCGCGGACCATCCGACGACGCTGGTCGCCGGCGTCTTCGACGCCGCGGACTGGATCGCCTTCATCCGGCCCACGAAATACGAACGCCGGTTCCACGATCCCGAGTACTTCGACGGCGCGCCCTGGAGCCCCTCGGTGGCGAACCTGCCCGATCCGGTCCATCTCCGCGTCTTCCTGGGAGAGAGGGAACTGACCTTCCGCTCCGGCCGCATCCGGGCCTTCCGCCAGGAATACGATCTGCGCCGGGGCGTCTACCGCTACGAGTACGAGCACGAGAATCCGGACGGGCTGCGGACGCGGATCCGCATGGAACGCTTCTGCTCGATGCGGCATCCGCACCGCGCCTGGCTGCGGTACACACTCACCCCGATCGACCACGAGTCGACGATCCGCATCCTTTCGGGGATCAACGGCGCGATCCGGTCGAATCTCCACAACGAAAAACAGGTCGAGGTCCTGGATCTTCTGCCCGGGGACCCCGGGGAATGCCGGCTCCGGGCGAGAACCGTGCACACGGGCATCGACGTCGACGTCGCGGTGCGCACCCGTTTCCGGACCCGCGCCGTTCACCGGGGACGCGTGCTGGAGGAGAGCGCCCTGGCGGACGTCTTCGAAGCGCGTCCGCGGCGGGGAGAACCCGTGATTCTCGAGAAGGCGATGGTGGTCGCCACCGGCGAAGATCCCGTTCACGGGGCGGAATGCGACGTTCCGGCGGAGATCCGGGGAGCCGCGGAAACGGGCTTCGAAGGCGCGTGGAAAGAGCAGGAAACCTTCTGGAAAGAGGCGTGGGAACGGCTCGACGTCCGGATCGAAGGGGACGACGTCGCCCAGAGGAACCTTCGATTCTGCCTGATGCACCTGATGAGCGCCGCCCCGCGACACAGCCGCCGGCTCAGCGTGCCCTGCAAACTCCTCACGGGCGAGTACTACCAGGGCACCGTCTTCTACGACACGGACCTCTACATCGAACCCGTTTTTCTCTTCTCGTTCCCGGAAATCGCCCGCTCGATGCTGAACTACCGCTGGCACGGCCTGGAACCGGGCCGCCGGATCGCCCGGGAACTCGGGTATCGCGGGGCGAAATTCGCGTGGCAGGCGGGACCCTACGGCGAAGAGGAACTCGGCCGGTGGTGGAAATACACGTACCTGAACATCCACATCGACGCCGATGTCTGCTACAGCCTGATGCTCTACTTCCATGCGACGGGCGATTTCGATTTCCTCGCGGAACGCGGCATCGACATCCTCGTGGAATCGGCGCGTTTCTACGTCTCCCGCGCCGACGCCGATCCGGACGGCAGGACGTTCCACCTGCGCGTCGTCGCCGGGCCCGACGAGGGGCATCCGGAGAGCAACGACAACTTCTACACGAACCATCTCGCCGCACGATGCCTGCGCGACGCCGCCGCCGTGCTCGAACGGATGAAGGAGGAACGACAGGCCTCATACGAAGCGGCGAGGAAACGGCTCTCCATCGCCGACGGCGAGCCCGCGGAATGGCTGCGGGTCGCGGAAGGCCTGCGGATCCTCTATCACCCGGATTCCCGGATCTACGAGCAGTGCGAGGGCTTTTTCGACCTCGAAGAAGCCCCGGAGGATCTCATGCGGGACCGGCCCTTCTGGTGGGCCATCGTCTATCCCTACCGGGTGATCTACCAACCCGACGCCTGCATGGCGCTGGTGCTGGACCGGGACCGGTTCGATCCCGAGGTTCTCGGGGCCAATCATCGCTACTACAAGCCGATCACCCTCAACTTCTCTTCGATGAGCTACGGGATCAACGCAATCCTCGGCGCCCTCTGCGACGACATGGAATACGCCTACGAGCAGTTCATGATCGCGGCGACCCTCGACCTGGATCCCGCGATCACGGGACGCAACGACACGCACGAGGGAATCCACGGCACGAACGCCGGCGGGGCCTGGATGGCCGCGGTGCTGGGATTCGGCGGACTGACGGTCACCGGGACGGGCATTCGAATCGATCCCCGTCTCCCGGAGAAATGGGCGTCGCTGACCTACCGCTTCCGGATCCGGGGCGAATCGGTCACCTGCCGTGTCACGCCCGACGCGGTCCGGCTGGAATCGGCCGGCGAATCGGGGAAGGATCTCACCCTGACGGTCCGCGGACGAACGATCTCCCTGCCCCCCGGGGGCGGGGCGACCGTCCCCGCGCGCGGCGCCTGAGGCATCGCGCGCCGGCCGGGGCGCAAACCGCCTCTCCCCTCGTGTCCGATCGCGCGCGTCGCGACGCGATCAGCGGCGGCGACGGATCAGAAAGGCTCCCAATCCGAGCAGGGCCAGCGCGGCGGGCTCCGGCACGACGCTCATTCGGACGTCGTCGATCGCGAACTCGTCGCGGCTGCCGGAACCGCTCACGTCATCCCCGGTGAACCGGAGGTAGACGTAGGATCCGTCCGGGATCCAGCCCGGCGGGCCCGCCACGCTCCCGGAGATCCCCTCCCCCATGTTCCAGGACGGAGAGACATCGGCCCCCTCCGTGGAGGTGAAACCGGAGGTGATATCGAAAAAGTTCACCCCGTCGGTCGACCATTGCCCCTTGAGGAGGTTCGCACGCGGCTGGTCGTTGTACGCGTAGAGCTTGTACGCGTAACGAATCTTGTGAACCGCCACCCCGGTGTCGTTGCGCAGTCGAAGGGTGATCGATCCCGGCGTGAAATCGCTGCTGCCGGGCTGAATCCCCAGGGCGATGTTCCCGCCTCCGATATCGAAGGCGTAGATCCCCCCGGAAACCACGCCGCCGGCGGAGCTCCCCCGGGCGAAATCCCCGGAGTTCGCGCTTCCGCCGAAATCGACGGAGCCGTCGCTCCAGCCCTCCGTCGCCCAGTTTCCGGAATCCAGTTGACCCGCCGCCGGATTCGGATCGAACCCGGCCCCGGTGAACCCGCTGAAATCGAAGACCACCTCGGTGTTCAGCGCGGTCAACGACTCCTCCGCGGCCCCGGGAACGGCGACCCATGCGACGGCAAGAACCATGGTAAGAATGAACAAGACCCGCATTCGCACTCCCCCTTTTCTCGACGCGGGACGAACCCCCCGCGCCACGGATTCTGCCCGAGGTTATCCTGTCCCAGGCATGCGGGTCAATGCGAAAATGCGGGTCGTGACCGCGGCCCTCCCCGGAATCCCCCTCAGACGAAGTACGCCCGTGTGACGTATTCCATCATCATCCGCTGGGTGTTGAAGAAGGATCCGTTCAGGGCGATCGCATGACGCATCACGTCGATGTAGCGATCGACATGCTGATAGAACGTCGGCAGCACGGAGTACTCGAGTTTTTCGTAGAGGGAACGGGCGTCCTCGACCCGGCGTTCCTCGGGAGAGAGCGAATCGGACGCCTGGCCGCCGATCGCCCATCCGGTCACACCCTCGATCCAGCCTTCCACCCACCAGCCGTCGAGCACGCTGAAGGAAGGCACGCCGTTCAGGGCGGCCTTCATCCCGCTGGTTCCCGAGGCCTCCAGGGGCGGTTGCGGGGTATTGAGCCAGGCGTCGACCCCGGCGGTCAGCATCCCCCCGAGGCGCATCCCGTAGTTCGTCAGGTACGCGACGCGCACCCCGTCGTCGAGGGCCTTTGCGGCGTCGAAGACCCGGCGGATCAGTTCCTTGCCGAGTTCGTCCCGGGGATGGGCCTTTCCGGCGAAAACGATCTGAATCGGACCCGCGTGCCGCGCGACGTGCATGAGGCGATCGACGTCCTGCAGGACGAGGTCGGCCCGCTTGTACGGCGCGGCGCGGCGGGCGAATCCGAGGGTGAAATCGTCGAGGCGGAACCGGGCGTCCGTCGTCCGGTTCACGTACTCGATCAGACGCGATTTCGCGGCGAGGTGGGCCCGCCACACCTCGGACGGAGGGATGCCCAGGGCGTAGCGGAGGGAAAAGTTGTCTTCTCTCCACCCCTGCACGTAGCGGTCGTAGAGATCCTGGAAGGGTTTCGAGGTCCAGGTCACCGCGTGCACGCCGTTGGTGATCGAATCGACCGAGAACGACGCGAACATGTTGCGCGAGACCTCCCCGTGTTTCTTCGCCACGCCGTTGACGTAGTGGCTCAGGTTCAGGGCGAGCCGCGTCATGTTGAGCTGTCCGTTGGGCGCCAGGACCTGCTCGACCTCGTCGATCCGCTGGGGCGCCAGGACCCGGCGGACCAGGTCCATCGGAAAGACGTCGTGGCCGGCGGGAACCGGCGTGTGCGTGGTGAAGATGCACTGTTCCCGCGTCTTCTCAATGTCCTCCGGGGCGACGCGGGTCCGTCCGTCCCGCGCGGCGTGTTCCTGGAGCAGTTCCAGCGTCAGAAAGGCGGAATGGCCCTCGTTCATGTGGAACCGTTCGATGCGGTCGTACCCGAGGGCCCGCAGCATCCGCGCGCCCCCGATGCCCAGGATGATCTCCTGGCGCAGCCGGTAGTCTTCGCCCCCCCCGTAGAGGAAGTCGGTCAGCCGCCGGTCCTCCTCGCCGTTCTCCGGCAGGTCCGCATCGAGCATGTAGACGGGAACCCCGTAGCCGGAACGTCCCGCCACGTCGTAGCGCCAGGCCCGCAGGTAAACGTTCCGTCCCTCGATGACCACCGTCACCCGCGGTTTCTCCTCTTCCAGATACCGGGAAACGGCCCAGTCGGAGGGCGTTTCGTCCTGCCGGCCGTCCGAATCGAGAATCTGCGTGAAATATCCCCTGCGGTGCAGCAGGGTCATGGCCACCAGCGGGATCTTCATGTCGGCGGCGGATCGGACGGTGTCGCCGGCCAGCATGCCGAGGCCTCCGCTGTAGGTGGGCATGTCGTCCTGCAGCCCGAATTCCATCGAGAAATAGGCGATCTTCCGGTCGGATTTCCTGATTTCTTCTTCGTTCGGCATTCCCATCGCGTACCCCATCGCTTTTCCGTCTCCGCGGATCGAGCGGATGGATTCCGCCGCAACCACGGTACAGGGCGCAAAACGTACCCCATCCGGAGGTTCTTTACCATCCCATCCGTTCCGCTGCGTTCGTATCCGCTCCGTCACAGCATGACGGATGCCGCCGGCGCCGGGGATCGTTTTCCGCCGGGCGGCGCCTCTTGCCCGACACGGCGTCCAGCGACTATCATCCGGTGCCGTAGGCGCGAAACGCATCGCGCCGGGAGGGTCTGTTCATGCGTTCCCATCGTCGTCCTCTCTTCGGGTGCTCCCTGGTTCTGTTCCTCGTCGCGTCGGCGCCCGGACCGATCCGCGCCGAGTCGTCGCCCAACCTGTTGCGGGGAGATACGTCCTTCGAGACGGGCAGTCCCGGCGGGTACTTCCGGATCGGATTCTTCGAGGACGATTACCGTTTCCGGGCGGCCGGGAAAGGAATCGAGGCGGCCTGGGACGGCGAAACCGCCGTCCACGGCAAGAAATCCCTGCGCATCGCGGCCGAATCCGGGCGGCCCGGTCTTCTCTTCCCCGTGGAGATCCCGCAGGAGGATCCGCCGCAGGACGCGACGCTGACGGCCTCGGTCTACGTCCGCGGCGGCGAAACGGGCGGCACGGCGCGCCTGGCCCTCCTCGACGGCCGCGGAACCCTTCTGACGGAGCATTCCCAGGAACTCCATCCCTACTGGCAACGGCTGAACGCGACATGGACGGACGTCTCCCCCGGATCCGTGGCGATCGTCGCGGAACCCGCGGACGGCGGTCCCGTCTGGATCGACGCGGTTCAGCTCGAACGGGGGGAACGAAGCTCGACCTACCGGATGAAATTCCCGCTGACCTACGGGGTCCGGATCCCGCAGGACGAGACGCCGTGCGCGACCTCTCCCCTGCGCCTGACGGCCCACGTCTTCAACGACACCGAGTACATCGCCGTCTGCCGGATCGTCGGCGATCTCCGACCGGCGGAATCCGGGGACGACGTCGAACCGGTCGCCCGGGCCGAGGCCCGGCTGGGCCTTCCGCCGCGATCGGGCAAGGACGCGACCCTGGATTTCGGTTCCGTCCCGGCGGGATCCTACCTGGTCGTCGTGAACCGGGCCGAAGGCCCCCGCGAAGAGGAAGCGCGTCTGCCGGTCGAAATCGGACCCGGCCCCGGACTCGAGGTCGTCTGCCGGATCGCCGCCGCCCCGAAGAACGGGGAAATCGTCGTGACCATCCGGAACGTCTCCGGCGAAGAGCGGATCTGTCGCACGAACGTCTGGCTCGGGCCCAGTCCGCTGGTCGTCGAACCGGTACGCACGGAGATCCCCGCCGGCGAACGGCGCGAGGTCCGGTTCCCGATCCCCGAACGGGGATCCCGGGCCGCCGACCAGTACCGGATCCGGGTGGAAACGGCGCTGGGCGCCGTCGAAACGAGGATCCCGGTCGCCGCCGCTCCCGCATCGGCCGAACCGGCCGAGCCCGGAACCGAAGAATAGGACGGGGAAGAATCCCCCCGGGGGGAGCCGCCGCATGCTCCATCACCTGCGGATCCGGAACCTTGCGCTGGTGGACGACCTGACGTGCGAGTTCGGTCCCGGGCTCAACGTCCTGACGGGCGAAACGGGCGCCGGCAAGTCCATCATCGTCGGCGCCCTCTCCCTGTTGATCGGGCAGCGAGCGGATCGTTCGGCCATTCGCGCGGGCGCGTCCCGCTGCACGGTGGAAGCCGTGCTGCGCCTCCCGGAGAACCTTCCGCTCGACCCCGTGCTGCGGAACGCGGGCGTCGAACCCGAACCGGACGGCGGACTGGTTCTGCGCCGCATCATCGGCGCCGACGGCGGCAACCGCCAGTTCGTCAACGGCGTCGCGGTTCCCGTGTCGGTGCTCGGCGCCCTCGGGGAACTGCTCGTGGACATGCACGGACCCCACGATCACCAGTCCCTGTTGCGGCCGGCGGCCCAGAGGGATCTTCTCGATGCATACGCGGGTTCCGGGGATCTCCGCGAGGAATGCCGCGGCGCATGGCGGACGATTCGCCAGGCCGAAAGCCGGATCGAGGAGATCGCAGGCGACGATCGCGACGTCGCGCGGCGCATCGACATGCTCTCCTTCCAGATCCGGGAGATCGAGAACGCCGGCCTGCGCCCGGGCGAGGATTTCGAAGTGCGCGAACAGTACCGGCGCGCCTCCCACGGGGAACGGATCCGGGAACTCGCCGCCGAAGCGGCGGGACTTCTCAGCGAAAGCGAGACCGCGGCGACCGAACGCCTGGCGCAGGCGGTCCGGTTGCTCGAGGAACTCGCCTCCCTGGATCCCTCGGCCGGCGACCTTTCGGAACGCGCCGCGGGGTTGTCGATCGAGACCCAGGAACTCGGCGCCGCCCTGATCGACTACGGCAACCGGCTCGAGTCCGATCCGGAAACCCTGCGGACCCTCCAGGAACGGCTCGATCTCATCGAATCGCTCCGGCGCAAGTACGGCGGCACGATCGAGGAGATCCTCGCCTACCGCGACAGGGCGCAAGCGGAACTCGAAGGACTCCGGGGACGCGACGAGGAGATCCGCAAACTGCAGGAAACGATCGACCGGGCCCGCGAATCGTTCGAGAAATCCGCGCGCCGCCTGTCGGCGGCCCGTCGCAGGGCTTCCGGGCGCGTCGCGCGCGCCGTGAACGGGAACCTGGCCGAGCTGGGTTTCCCCGAGGGATCCCTCCGGGTGGAGATCCGGGACGGCGAACCGGGTCCCGCGGGCCGGGACGAGGTGTCGTTTCTCTTCAGCCCCAATCCCGGCGAGCCCGACCGGCCTCTGAAGAACATCGCCTCCAGCGGCGAGATCTCCCGGGTGATGCTGGCCCTCAAGGCGGCCTTCGCGGATCAGGATCGGGTCCCGGTGCTGATCTTCGACGAAATCGACGTCAACGTCGGCGGGGAGATCGCCCACGCGGTCGGAGAAACGATGCGCCGCATCGCGCGCCGCCGCCAGGTGATCTGCATCACGCATCTTCCGCAGGTGGCCTGCCTGGCGGATCACCACTTCCGCGTCGTCAAGAAAACCGCGGATCGCCGGACCCGTACGCTCGTTTCCCCGGTCGAAGGCGAGGGCCGCGTCCGGGAGATCGCGCGGATGCTCGGCGGCACCAGGCGGGCCAGCGCCGCGCTGGATCACGCCCGGGAACTGCTGCAGAAGGCGGGGGCCGAGGGTGTCGACTGAAGACAGGGGCCCGAGCCCCTCCCCTCCGCACGTCCGATGGATCCGCCTCGCCGTGATTCTGCTGCGCCCGCTGACGGTCTGCCTTCTTCTCCTTGACGTTCCGCACGTCTGGCAACACGACGGTTGGCGGTTCTACGCCGGCGGCGACGAGATCGAGTATTTCGAACTGGCGCGCAGTCTCGTTGACGGGCACCCGGTCGCTTCCTCGCGAACCCTCGGCTATCCGCTGCTCCTCGCTCCCCTGGCGGCCGCCGCCGGGGCTCAAACGGCGCGCGATCTTCAGCCCTGGATCGTTCTCCTCCAGGCCATGATGCTGGGGGCCGTCGTCACCTGGCTGGTCGAACGGCTGGCGCGTCTCTTCGTCGACGGCGACGCGATTCCCCTGGCCGCGGCGGCCGCGTTCGCCCTGCTTCCCTGGTGGCTCCTTCTGCCGGGCCTCTGGCCGCCGAAGTACTACGAGGCGCTGAGCGGGTGGAACCTGAGTTACCAGCTCGGACTGGTTCCCTATGCGGATCTGCCCTCGCAGGCGGCGGAAGTCGCCGCGATCCTCCTCTTCGTCCGGGCCGCGGCGCGGGGTTCAGGGCGCCTGGCGCTCGCCGCAGGGGCCGTCGCCGGAATGGCCGGGTTGATCCGCGTCACCAATATCCCGCCGCTGGGGGGACTCGTTCTCTTTTCGTACCTCCTGCAGGATCCGGGAGCCGGACCGAACGGACGCCGGTCGGTGAAACGCGCCCTGGGGGTGGGCGCGGCCTACGGGGGCGCCGCCCTTGCGGTCTTTCTGCCGCAGTTCGTCTACAACGCGATCCAGTTCGGCCATCCGCTGCAATGGGGATACGTCGCGGCGGCCGGCGAACGGGCCGCGGGCCACCGACTCGACGCCGTCCTCGCGGTGCGGCGATGGGCCGCGTTCTTTCTCTCGCCGGTCGGCGGGATCTGGAAGGCCGTCGCCGTCGGCGCACTGGCGAGATTCTTCTGGATCAGTCGGCGGCGCGAATCGCTGGCGGCGGCGTGGTGCCTGGTTTCCTACGCCACGATTCTCTTCGCCTATCCGCTCTTCGGGGAGGATCCCTTCCGTCTCGCCATGCCCCTGGCGCCGTTCCTCGCCCTGGGACTGGGCGCCCTGTCCGTCTGGATCGGCGGCGGGGTCTACCGTTTCCTGGAACGCCTCGCCCCGCGGAGCCGTTCGGCGACCGCGAAACACCGTTCCGCGTAACGCGAGATCGGTTCCCTGGCCAACCCGGCCAGGCTGCTGTGCAACTCGTCGTGCAGCGGACGGACGTACCCGGCCGGGATGGCGTCGGCCCCGTGGAGTGCGCCGAAGACGCTGCCGGCCGTCGCGCCGTTGCAGTCGGTGTCCCATCCGGGCAGCACCGCGCGGGTGACGGTCTTGTGGAAACTCCCCTCCCCCCACAGAAGCCCGAGCAGGACGAGCGCGGCGTTGTTGATCGTGTGGACCGAGTGCAGGCGGCCGTACCGGGCGGCGACCCGGTCGGCGGCCCGTTCCCAGTCCTTCTCCTCCTCCCGGACGCCCCGCAGCCAGCGGACCATCTCCGCGAACCGGCAGGCCCGGGGGATCTGGCCCAGCCCGTGATCGATCGCCTCAACCAGGGACGAACCGGCGGTGGCGGCGGCGATCATCGCCGCGAAGAACATCTCGCCGTAGATCCCGTTGCGGGTGTGGGACAGCGAGGCGTCGGCGAAGGCCCAGGCGGCCGCGCGTTCCGGATCGCCGTAGGCGCAATAGCCGAAGGCGTCGCATCGGATCTGGGCGCCGATCCACTGGCGGAAGGGATTGTGGAAGGTCGCCGTCTCGGGCGGCGCGAAGCCCCGGATGAGGTTGGCGTAGGCGACGTGTTCGGCGGTGCAGACCTGCCGGTACGGAAGAAACTCGTGCCAGGCCTCGCCCACGTGCTCCGTCTTCAGATCGAGACCGTGGCGTTCCAGCAGGATCAGGCCGAGAATCGTGTAGTTCGTATCGTCGTCGCTGGCGGCATACCGGATGTTGCCCCGCAGACAGTCGTTCCGGTTCCAGTTGTCCCGGTCCCGCGCGAACGAGGCCCATCGCCGGAATCCCCGCGGACGACGAGTCGCCCGGAACTTCGGGAAATAGGGGCGCCGCAGAGGGTACTCGCCGTCGGACTCGAGCATGATGCGGATCTCGTCCCGCGGCCATCCCTCGACCGGTTTGCCCAGGATGCAGCCCGCGACGCGTCCGAGCCAGGCGCCGTACAACCGGTCCCGGTACAGGGACTTCGAGGGGCGGGGAGGACGCGGCGGCCGCTTCGGACGAAGCCGCCGGATCCCGTCCAGGTCGGACGGTTCTTCCGCGGCGGATTCCGCGGCCGCTTCGATCGCCCCGGACATGTCGTCGTAGAGCGCGCCCAGGGCCGATTTCCGCGACGCTTCCGACTTGTTCGAGGACAGGATCCGTTCGAATCGGGTCCGGAACGCCTTGACGCGGATCCCCTCGTCGGTCATCGCATCGAATTCCGCCCGGATCAGTCCCTCCCATTCCGCCAGCGAATGCATCCTCGTACCTCCTCCCGGTTGCGAATCCGGCGGGCCCGAACCGCTCCGCAGCGGAGCGGCGGCGGGAAAAGCCGTATTGTGCCGTTCCGCGGAACGAATGCAATGCGTCGCTTGCCGACCGGTCCGCGGATCCCTATGGTAAAGTTCGAATCCGGATCGCCTTACCGGTTCGTCGGAGGAGGATCCGGGACTTCCGGTCGACGATCGGCCTTCCCGGGAACCCACGATGGATTTTCGCCATACCAGTCGATTCCCCTGCACCCCCCGGGAACTCTTCGCCCTGCTGCGGTCGCCCCGCCTGCTTCCGGTGCTCTCGCCCCAGGGCCTGTACGTTCGGGTGCTGGACGCGTCCGACGAGGAGCTTCGCCCGGGATCCTGGATGCGCATCGAGGCCAGGATCCTGGGCCTGCCGGTGCGCTGGATCACCTTCGTCACCGACATGGCCGAACCGGGGTTCATCGGGTTTCGATGGGTGAACAGTCCGATGCGGAATTTCTATCACGATTTCCGGCCGCGGGCGGACGGCGACGGCACCGAGGTCCTGGAACTTTTCCAGTTCGACCTGCCGTTCGGAGGCCTCGGCCGCCGGGTCGGCCGGCGCATCGTCATCCCCCGGCTGGAACGGCTCTGCCTCGAACGCGACCGGCGGGTTCGCGAGTTCCTGGGGAAACTCGAGCGTCCGGCCGGGCGGACGATCCCCGGGGGACGGGCGGCCTGATCGGGAACACCGCAGGAGACCGCAAGGAGGTTGGATTCATGAACGACCGGGAGGCGACCCCACGGCATCGGTTCCTTCATCGCCGGCCGGATCCGATTCGCGATTTGCTCCGATGGATCGGAATCCTGCCGGCGCTCCTCCTCTGGATCGTGTGCGTCCCCCCCGCGCCGGCGGTGGAGACGGCCGATCCGGGGGCGACCGTCTCGAAACGCGCCGAATACGCCGTCCGGGCGGCGAGATTGCTTCTTGCCGCCGTGGAAGAGGATGCCGCGGCCCGGGCGCGGATCCGCGACGCGATCTACCGGGGGGAAGCCCCGCCCGACGCGACCCCGCCCTCCAACGTCGAAGCGGTCGCCGTGGTTCTCGGCGAGCTGCTCGCCCCGGGAGAGATCGACACGGAGAGAATCGCCCGGTTTCTCGAGCGGAAGGAACGCGAGCTGCCCCCGCCCGGGCGAGGCGCCGCGTCCGGGAAAGAGCGGACGCCGGGTCGATTCGAGCTGATCGTGGAACCCGGGGGCCGCTGGGCCCTTCCCCTTTCCGATCTCGCGCGGGTCTTCGCGGCCCTCAACGCCTCGGCGATCGCGGCCGGCGAAGCCGAGGAGACCGTTCCCCTCGATCGGGTCCTGGTCTTCGACCTGCCGACCGTTTCGACCGGCGATGATGCGGGCGCGCCGTCCTGGCTGGACCCGGTGGATGCGGCGAAGATCCGGGAATGGGTCGAACGCCGCGTCGGCGGGAACCTCGACGGATGCCGCGCCGTCGTGATCCGGGACAGCCGTCCCCCCTTCGGGGACGATCTGCCCCGGGTCCCGGAATGGGAACCGGCCATGCGACGCATGGCCCGCGCATCCTGCCGGGGCGACATCCCCCTGTTCGGCCGCCGCTACGGCATGTCGATCGCCGACTGGAACGATCTTCAACCCGCCGACGTGCTGCGCACCGGCGAACCGGGCGCCCTGCGGGCGGACCTGCTGGAGTGGACGCGGCGTCTCCACGGAGAGTTTCGCAGCGCCTTGATCGACGCCGTGCGGGGTCTTCTCCCCGAGGGAACGCCCGTCCTGGCGGCGTGGGACGCGGAACGGGTCTGGGCGGGAGCGCCCCGCGCCGTGTGGGAAGACCCCTACACGACCTTCTCCGCAGTGCGGGCCGACGGATGGCTGATTCACTACGGCAACCGGATTCCGCAACTGCTCGACGCAACCTTCTGGTCGCTGGGGTACGTGGGTCGTCCCTGGACCCTCTGGGAGGAAACCCGGACACGCGACATCGGCCCGCATCCCCTCGCCTACGCCTACCGGCACGGCGGAGCCTGGCTTCACGTGCGGGCCCGGCCCGACCTCCTGACCCGTCTTGCGCGGCAGGGACGCCGGCGAAGGTTCCTGCAATCCGCCGATCCGGCGCTTCTGAAGGCCCTGCCGAGGATTCCCGACTTCGCGATCGTCCTCTGCCAGAGCGGCATGGAACAGAGCCCGGCGCCGGGCCGCCCCTGGGACCTCGCGTCCGAGGCGCTCCGGGACGTCCGTCCCCTGGGCGTCCGGGGCGCGCTCGTACCGGACAAGGTTCTTCGGGATCGGAACGCCGCCATCTACCCCTTTCGATGCGTCTGGCTCGCCGGGGCGCGGTCGGCCGATCGAAGGGTCGAATCGACCCTTGCCCAGTGGTTGACGACCGGCGGAGGAACGCTGATCGCCGACGGTCCGGTGGGGGCCCTCCGCCATCCCGAAGTTCCCGGAAAGGGTCCCCGCACGGGAATCCTTGCGGCCCTGGGAATCGCGCCCGAAGGGGACCGCTGGATCCTCACGGCAAAGTCCGGAATCGAGGTGGAGGTGATCGACTCCGATGAATCCGGCGAACCGCTGTCGGTCGAGGCCGTTCTCGACAACGGAACCGCCCTGATTCCCCTGGGAAGCCCGGCCGATCCCCTTCCGGAGGGGTTCCTGACGCGCGCCGTGGAGTTGTGCCGGTCCCGGCTCGCGCCGATGCCGGCCCGGCTGATCCCCGCGCCCGGAGAACCGACGCCGCTGATGGTCGCCAATCCGACGGGTCGGGAGAGGTGGTTTCTGCAGTTCGGCAACCTCGGGGCACGACCGGCGCCGTTGCGCTGGTCCTCCCCCAGGTCGTGGGCGAGCTGCCGGGAGTATCGGGGAACCGCCGGAAAGGGTCCCGCCGTCGATCCGGCGGATCCGCCGGTCGTGACGCTGGCGCCCGGGGAGACGATCATCTACGAGCTGACCGAGGCGGGGGACCGATGATCCGGCGAATCCTCGAGAAACAGCGCGAGCGGACCGTCGTCGCCCTGGCCAGGGACCAGCTTCTTGCCTGGAGTTCCCTCGCCGCGCTGATCGGACTCGGAGCGGGGTTCGTCAACGTGATCTTCCGTTATTCCCTGCGCGCCGCCCGGATCTTCTTCTGGGACTATCTCGGCGAATGGATCCACGCGGGGGATCACCGGATTCTCCTGCCGCTTCTGCCGATGGCCGGCGCGGCCGTCATCGCCCTGCTGGCGTTCTTTTTCCCCGAGGAAATCATGGGCTACGGCTTCCCGCGCTTCCTCGAGATGGTGAACCTTCGCGGCGCGAAGGTCCGCCGCCGATGGATCGTCCTGAAGACCCTGGCGGCATCCGCCACGATCGGGTCGGGCGGTTCGGCGGGAATCGAGGGTCCCATCGCCCAGGCCGGCGGCGCCGTGGGCTATTTCTTCGGAAACGGGCTGAAGCTGCCTTCCCACCACATGCGGGTGCTGATCGCCTGCGGATCGGCCGGCGCGATCGCGGCCGCGTTCAACGCGCCGATCGCCGGAATCCTCTTTGCCGAAGAGATCGTTCTGCTCGGGGATTTCGCCCTGCAAACCCTCACGCCCGCCGTCATCTCGGCCGGGTTCGCCACGGTGGTCACCCGGGCGGTCTTCGGAGACGAACGTCTCTTCGCCATGGCAGAGTTCACGCCGCCCGGCCTGCGCGACCTTCCCTGGTTCATCCTTCTGGGCATCCTCCTCGGGCTGCTCTCCGTCGGGTTCATCCATGTCTTCCACCGGACGCGGGAAGGATTCGAGCGGTTGGCCCTCCCCGCCCTCTCCAAACCTCTTCTCGGCGCGTTTCTCGTCGGGGTCATCGGCATCTTCCTGCGGCCTGCGATCGGCGAGGGGTACGACACCCTCGAGAAGGCCCTCGCCGGCGGCCTCGTCTTCAAGGCGGCGATCGTCCTTACCCTGGCCAAGATGATCGCCGTGAGCCTCACCCTCGGATCCGGCAACGCCGGGGGGGTGTTCGCGCCCTGCCTCTTCATCGGAGGCGTGGCCGGATGCGCCTACGGCCGGATGCTCCACAACGTCCTGCCCCCCGCATGGTCGCCCGGCCCCCAGTCCTTCGCCCTGATCAGCATGGGGGCCTTCCTCGGCGCCGTGACACACGCGCCCCTCACCGGCCTTTTCCTGGTGTTCGAACTCACCGACAACTACCGCGTCGTCCTGCCCGCCTTCTTCGCGGGATTCATCGCCGTCGGCGTGGCGCGCTCCCTCATGCATTCCTCGATCGACACCTACGAACTCGACAAGCGGGGAATCCGTCTGCACGCGGGCTTCGAGGAAAGCATCATGAACCGGATCCCGGTGCGGGAGGTCATGCGCACGAACTTCGTCGCCGCCCGCGAAACGATGCACATTTCCGAGTTGATCCATATCATCCGCGACAGCGACCAGAGCACGTTTCCCGTGGTCAACGACCGGCGGGAACTGCTGGGGGTGGTCACGCTGGCGGACCTGCGCACCGTGCTGCCCGACCGGGAGATCTGGGACGTGCTGATCGTGGCCGACCTGGAACACACGGAGATCACGCCCGTGGACATCGACGAGAACATGAACGACGCGATCCGGAAATTCGCGACGTCCGCCATCGAAGCCCTGCCCGTCGTCCAGGGCAAACGCGTCGTCGGCATGGTGCGCCGGGGCGACCTGGTCGCCCTCTACCAGCGCCGGGTGCTGCTCGGCAACGAGCAATAGGGGATCGGCCGTTCCTCAGCGATCGTCCGCGTGAAAGAAGACCTGGACGGGTCGATGGTCCGACGCGATCGAGGTCGGTTGGAAATCCACGATCCGCCCCCTGCCTTCGACGAGATCGGCCGTCATGCCCGGCGAAGCCAGGATGTAGTCGAATCGGCTGTAGACATCGCCCCATTCCCAGTACTGCGTCCAGTATTCCCCGAGACGATCCGGGTAGCGCAGGTCCGTCAGCGGCGGAGAGGTGGTCGAATCCTTTCCCAGGAGGGTCTTCAGCGCAGCACTGTTGCGCGTGTCGTTCATGTCGCCGACGACCAGCAGGTTGATCCCGGGATTCTCGAGCAGCAGGGACGAAACGTAGGAGCGCGCGACCGCCGCCTCGGCCTCGCGAACGGCGTCCGCTCCCTCCGGAATGGGCCGTTTCGATTTCAGATGGACGTTCATCAGGACGAAACGGTACCCGGCACGCGGTTCGATCTCCACGGCCTGGATCCCCCGCTTGACCGTGAACCGCTCCCCGCCGACCTCGAAGACGTCGTTCGTGTACCCCGAGCGCGCCACCAGCGGGAACCGGCTCAGCACCGCCAGACGCCGATGTTCGTCGGCCGCGCAAAGCACGTCGCGATAGGGATAACGCAGCCCCTTGCGTTCCAGTCGACTCTGGAGATCGGCCAGTTCGGCGTCGCCTCCGACTTCCTGCATCGCCACGACGTCGGCGCGCATCCGCCTCAAGACCCGAACCAGCGCGTCGATCTCTTCCTCGGGCTTCGGATCGTCCGCCTCCCCGTCGCGGTCCCGATCCAGGCGCGTCAGGTTCTCGACGTTGTAGGTCGCCACGGAAAAGGTCATCAGCGACCCGGCCCCGTCCCGCGAACCGGGCGTTGCGCACCCGCTCATCACCGCCGCGGCGAACGCGGCCGCGATCATTCTCCGGGGAAACCTCTGCTTCATGGGAATCGTCTCCTTGCGCCACAGGGCGCGCGACGCCGGACTTCCTTCGCCGCCTCATCCTCGGGCAAAGGAAGCCCGGAGACAAATCGAAACGGCGAAGGGATCCGCGCGGATCGTCCAACGCGGGATTTTCGGGGCGGCCGGACCGGGGTATTCTCGGGGCTCGGGGAAGGAGCCGCCCCGCCGGTCGCATCCGGACGGACGAGGGTCCGGATCGGCGAACAGGGATCGATGGACACATCCACCACGCGCGACGAACCGATCCGGCCGAAGCACCGCGGCCGGATCGCCCCCACGACGATCGCGGCCGCCGCATGGGCCGTGGCGCTCGCGCTCGCCTACGGCTGGGCCGCGGCAAGGTTCCTCCCCCTCGCCGGCTGGGCCCGCGCAGGCGCCTTCCTCGCCGGCGCCGGAATCGTCTTCGGAATGTGGATCGTCGTGGCGCTCCTGCGCAGTCACCGACTCGCGCTCGATCCGCATTCGGCGCTGATTCACAGCGCGGTTCTGCTGACTCCCTTCGTTTCGATCGTCCCCTCCCTGCTGGAACCGGCGCTGATCGACCTCTCTCCGGGACCGCATCGGATCGCCGCCATCCTCGCCTTCCCCTGGGCCGGATTGCTGGTTTCGAACTGGGTCCTCGGCACGCGCGAGGAAATCGCCCATCCGGTGGGAACCGTGGCGTGGATCGCCGCGGCGGCCTGGGGTCTTCTGACCGGCCTTTCGATCCTCCGCTTCCGGGTCTTTCAGGAACCGGGATTCGGAATCGAGACGGCCTACTTCGCCCAGTGTTTCTGGTCGACGCTCCACGGCGGATTCTTTTCCGGTCCGCTGCTCGGCAACCTCGTTCGCCCGGTGATTTCGACGCATTTCGCGGTTCATTTCTCGCCCGTTTTCCTCGGGATCCTCCCCTTCTTCGCCGTCCTGCCCCATGCGCTGACCCTGGTCGTCCTGCGCAACGCCGCGCTGACGGCGGTCGTCGTTCCGACCTATCGGATCGCCCGGCGATACTTCGAACCCCGGGCGGCGGTCCTCGCCGCCCTTCTGCCCCTGGCGCACCCGGCCCTCTGGACCCAGACCCAGGCCGACCTCTCCTTCCTGCCCTTCGCGGTCTTCCCCCTGCTGATGGCCGTCGACAGCGCCTTCCGCAATCGGTGGCCCCCCTTTGTTCTCTGGTCGGCGGCCGCGCTGACCGTCAGGGAAGACGTGGCGGTCGCCGTCCTGGTTCTCGGCGTCTGGGCCGCCATCGTGAACCGACGTTTCCGCTGGCTGTCGGTCTCGATTCTGGCGGTCGCCTGGTTCGCCCTCGCCGCGGGCGTCGTCATCCCCCGTTGCGGACCGCAGGAAGTGGGCGTGGTGGACCGGACCCTGTCCTCGCCGACGATTCCCGTGGGAGACCTGGAATCGTTGCGGACCGTCACGCGCCGGGCGAAGGAGATTCACGGAATTCTCCCCGCGCTGACGACCTCCGCGTCGGCCTTGTACATCTTCGCCATGCTCCGGCCGACCCTCTTCCTCGGGCTTCTCTCTCCTCTGGCCCTTGTTGCGGTCCCGCCGCTGCTGTTGAACATCCTCGCCGCCGCCTCGCCGCTGGGACGGCTCGATACGACGGATCCCCAGTCCGTGATCCCCGCCGCCCTTTTCGCGACGGCGGCGATCTGCATGCTCGGGCCGACGACGCGCCGCATCTGCTCGCGTCTCGACGACCACTGGATGGAAACCGTTCACGTCCAGTGGATCATCCTCGCAACCCTTCTGCTCGCTTCCTTGCTGGCGACGCCGCCGGGGGCATGGAAATCCTTCCTGCCCGTACCGGGACGCGAACGGGAAGCCCGGGCCGCCCGGGAGGCGATCGCCCGCATCGGATCCGGCGAAAGCGTCGCCGCCTCGGCGCCGTACCTGGCCGACCTCGCGAGACGACGCCGGCTCTTCCTGTTCGAACTCCTGCCCGAATACCCCGGCGATCCCCTGCCCGACTGCATCCTGGTCAACACCCACGTTCGCAGCCTCGACCTTGAAATGGACCGACGCGAGATGTATCGAACCGCCCTGGATCGGATCCAGATGGATCCGCGCTACACCCCGGTCTTCGAAGACGAAGGGATCGTCCTTTTCCGGAAACGGAACTGAAGACGCGTCCTTTCCCACCCGCAACGCCGTCCCGCCGGCGCCCGGACATGCGAAAGAGCAAGCCATTCCCCAGGAGATCCCTCGATCCCCCGATCCCGTCCCGGATCGGGCGTTGGATCCTGCGCGCCGCGCTCTGCGCGGCGGCGGTCGTCGTCGCGGGCGAGGTCTTCCTGAGGATGTTTCCCGACACCCTGCCCCCGTCGATCCGCGAAACCCTCGGGATCGGCCGGACCCGGCGGCGCCAGTTCCTCAGGATCCACCGCGACGACCCCCTGCTCGGATACCGGATGCACTCGGATTTCTCGATGCAGGTGCGCCCTCCCGATCCCGACGCCCCTCCCTCCTGGCGGCTGCGCACCGACCTCAACGGCTTCCGCCATCCGACCTACGGCGGCGACGCCGCCGTGGTCTTCCTCGGCGACGGCATGATCCTCGGTCCGGGCGTTTCGGCCGATCAGACGATCACCGGGCGGCTCGCCCAGCGGCTCGGCGCACGCACCGCCAACTTCGGCGCCCTCGGCTACTGCCCCCAGCAGGCGGTCCGGGTTCTCAAGACCTACGGAACGGTCGCCCATCCGAGAGTGATCCTCTTCGCCGTTTCCCAGGACGACTTCCTCCAGGCCGTCCGGTTCCAGAACTGGCTGGACGGAGGACGCCGCATCTCCTACCGGGAAGAATCCGCGCGATGGACGACGATGCTGACGGACCCGGACGACCGGGATCGTTCTCCGCTGCGGGAACTCTTCCGGCATTCGGCGTTCTTCCTTCTTCTGGAGGAAAAGGCGGCGCCTTTCGCGCGCCGCAGGTCGACGGCCGTTCCCCGATGGCTCGCCTGCCACGTCGGCGGTCGGGAAGTGGATTTCGCGGTTCCGACCCTGGAGTGGACGGACGACCGCCGGGAGGATGTCCGGCAGGGAATCCGCCTCGTGCGCCGCGCCGTCGCCGAGGCCCGCGCCGTCGCGCGGCTCAAGCCGGCGGCCTTCATCCTGGTCAACGTCCCGACGCGGGAACAGGTCTTCGCCCATCGGATCGAGGCCGGGATCCTCGCCGGCATCCCCGCCGCCGCGGGGTCCCGGTCGGATCTCGTCCCCGAGATCGCCTCCGCTCTCGGGATTCCCTGCATCGACCTGCTGCCCGTCTTCCGGGAAGCGGCCGCCCGGAACCGGGTTCCCTATTTCCCCCGCAACCGCTTCTTCAACCCCGAGGGTCACCGGATCGCCGCCGACGCCATCGCCCGCTGGCTGGTCGAGCATCGCATCCCCGGGCTTCGACCCGCCGGGACGATCCCGAATCCCGGAAGGCCCCCAACCGACCCCTTCGGAGGGGGTTCCCCCCGTTGAACCGCCGAAGGACGGAAGATCGCGCCCCTCGTCCGCAAACTCCGCAAAGCCCGTCGGCCCCCCGGGGGATCCCCGCTTGCGGCTGCCCGTCGTCCCCGTGGTATCTTCCTCCAACCACCAAGGAAAGGGGCCCGCGACCATGAAACCGTTTGCGATCAGTTGTCGTCCGTCCAGTTACGGTCGTTATCACCCCGCGGCCTTCGAACATCTGGCGTCCATCGGCGTGCAGTACGTCGAGATCGCCCTGCCCGCCGAAGGACGGGCCGCCCTGGAAAACGCGCTGAGGGAACACGGCCTGCGCCCGGCCACCGTCGCGCTGCCGGAAAACCTGGTGCATCGGCCCGACGCCGAACGGATCCTCCGCGAGCATATCGACTTCGCGCAAGGCTGGGGGGCGAAGATCTTCTTCGCAAGCGTGAACACCGGGGAAGCCGGACGCGACGCGACGATCGAGAAACTCCGCAAGCTCGGGGAGATCGCCGCCGGATCCGGAATGGTCATCGCGCTGGAAACCCATCCGGACCTGATCACCAACGGCGACACGGCCGCAGCCACGATGCGGGACGTCAACCATCCGGGCGTCAAGGTCAACTTCGACACCGCCAACCTCTACTACTACAACCGCGATATCGACGCCCCGACGGAACTGAAGAAGATCGTCGACCACGTCGTATCGGTCCACATCAAGGACACCGGGGGCGGATACGAGGCATGGGACTTCCCGGGAATCGGCGAGGGGATCGTCGATTTCCCCGCCGTGCTCCGGATCCTGCGCGATCACGGCTTCAGGGGCCCCCTGACGCTGGAGATCGAGGGACGCCGCGGGGAAGAACTGACGGAAGACGAGATGAAGGCCCGCGTCGCCCGATCGGTGGAGAACCTCAGGGGTTGGCTCGCCGACCTCGGGCTCGCGTGACTCCCGGCGCCGGACGAGAAGGCAAAGAAAGGGCGGCGATCCGGGGATCGCCGCCCCCCCGTCGAAATCGGCCTCAGCGGTTTCCGCCTTCCTGCGTCTTCTCGAAACCGCCCGTCGCGGGGTTGAAGAAGTAGAAATACGTGGCGCCCTCGTCCTTCTCGTATTTCACCTGGGAGCCGGGCCTCAGGTACTCGGCATGCCCGTCCCAGAAGGCAT
>CAYNBQ010000046.1:0-29025 GCA_964395275.1 uncultured Verrucomicrobiota bacterium | reverse complement strand
TACAACACCTGGAACGCCGGGGCCCTGCTCCTGCCGGAGATCGCGCGGAACACGCTGCTTTCGGTGCTCACCGACGGGGAAGAAGGGGTTCGGATCGGCGGACAATACTGGGACGCCATCGCATGGACGACGGCTGCCTGGCATTTCTACTGCGTGACCGGCGACCGGGAATTCCTGGGCCTCGCGTTCGAGGTCACGGAGAACTCGCTGGACTACTTCGAGGCGACAGAATTCGATTCGCGAACGGGGCTCTTCATGGGACCGGCCAGCTACGGCGACGGGGTGGCCGCCTATCCGGAACCCTATTGCGACGCCGGCGGAAGCTCGGGCATCCTCGACTACCCCGCCGCGCATCCGGAGATCGGCCGGATCCGGATGAAGGCCCTTTCGACGAACTGCCTCTACTACGCCGCCTATCGCCGCGCCGTATGGATGGCCGACGAACTCGGCGAGCCGCGGCATCCGCGACGCGACGAATGGAGCGCGAAAGCGGAGCGACTCCGGGAACGGATCAACGAGCGGCTCTGGATCGAAGAGGAAGGGCGGTACGGTTATTTCCTGGGCAACGACGATGAACTGAGCCCTGCCATGGAAGGACTCGGCCAATCCCTGGCGATTCTTCTGGATGTCGCTCCCCCGGAACGGGCCGATCGCCTTCTGCAATCGCAATACGTCAGTCCCTTCGGGATCCCCTGCGTCTGGCCGCCGTTCCCCCGGTTCCATTCGGAAGACGGCCGGCATTTCGGACGGCACAACGGCACCGTCTGGCCGTTCATCCAGGGATTCTGGGCCCATGCCGCCGCACGCCGGGGCCGACTCGACCTGCTGGAGCGCGAACTGGAAGTCTTCACCCGGGCGACGGTCCGCGCCGGGCAGTTCGCCGAGATCATTCACCCGATCACCGGCGAACCCTACGGCGGTCTGCAGATCGACCACGGCCGGATGCGGGAATGGAAGAGTTGCCGCGACCAGACCTGGAGCGCCACCGCCTATCTTCGCATTCTTCACCAGGCCATGGTCGGGATGGATTTCCATCCGGAGGGAATCCGGTTCCGCCCCGCGATCCCGGAACGATTCTCCGAAATCATCCTGGAGGACGTCCGCTACCGCTCGGCGCGCCTGCGCATCGTCGTCCGGGGGGCCGGCGCCCGCGTCGAATCCCTGCGCCTCGACGGGCGTTCCCATGTCCCCGTCGTCCCCGCGGACCTCGAAGGCGGTCACGACGTGGAAATCGGAGTCGCCGCTTCATGAATCCTTCGAGACGCAATCCGGGGATCCGCCGGGGTCTCGCGGCCGTCGCCGCCGTTTTCCCGCTCCTGGGATGTGCCGGACCGGCTTCGGCCGGAACCATTCCGGAAAGTTCGACCATGATCACCGTCTATCCTTCCACGCCGGGCGCGGAAATCGACGGGGATTTCGTCTTCCGCGCCGGCGGCAAGGCGATTCCTCTCGAGCGCCACCGCGTCTTCCGCAAGGACAACCGGCACGGGTTCGCCCTGCAGAGCAGCCGGGCCCGGTTCGCCGTCGACGGGCCGTTTCGCTTCGAACTGGCCGCGCCGGGTCGCGATCCGATCGCCGCGCGCATCTTCGGCGTCGGACACGATCGGGACCTTCCCGTGCGCGACGGGAAAATCACCGGCCGTCTTCCGGGGCCGGGCGCCTGGGTCTTGAAAGTGCGACTCGACCCGCGGGGCGAGAAGACCCTCTTCCTCTGGGCGGACGACGCCCGGAAAGCCGTTCCGGATCCTTCCGC
Source organism: uncultured Verrucomicrobiota bacterium (assembly GCA_964395275.1). Lineage (GTDB taxonomy): Bacteria > Verrucomicrobiota > CALLYA01 > CAYNBQ01 > CAYNBQ01 > CAYNBQ01. The sequence continues at coordinate 27,272 of CAYNBQ010000046.1, read as the reverse complement.
GCCGGAGGTGATCGACGTGACCGCCCGCGGCGCCGTTTCCTCCCGGAGCGAGGATCAAACCCGGCTTTTCCAGTCCCTGCTGGACGAGTGCGCCTCCCGCCCGGGCGGCGGGACGATCTACCTTCCCGCGGGCGTGTATCGAACCGGCACGCTTCGGATCGGATCGAACACGACCCTGTGGCTTGCGCCCGGCGCGTTGCTCCGGGGCGTGGACGATCCCGACGCCTTCCCGGGTCAACCCGAGGGGAACCGCCGGTTGCTCTTCGTGGAGGGGGCCGAGAACGTCCGCCTCGCCGGGCGGGGAACGATCGACGGCAACGGTCTGCTCCTGCGCAACGAACTCGGCCTGCGGGTCCAGGACGTCGACGTTACCTCCAGCCGGGACGTCGTGCTGGAGGATCTCCTTTTTCGCAACGCCGGTTCCTGGTGCCTCCACCTGTTGTATTCCGACAACGTCCGGGTGAGCGACGTCAAGGTGCTCAGCGATCACGACGCAATCGATCCCGACGCCTGCCGCGATGTCCTGATCGAACGCATGTTCGCCCAGAGCGGCGACGACGCCGTCGCCGTGAAAGTGACCGGGAACTCCGGGCTTCACCGATCCTGCGAACGGATCGTCGTGCGGGACGGCCTCTTTTCGACGATCAAGACGGCCCTGAAATGCGGCACGGAAAACCGCGCCCCCATCCGGGACGTGCTCTTCGAGAACTGCCGCGTCTTCGATTCCTCCCGGGGGATCGCGATCTGGGCCAAGGACGGGTTCGACTACGAGCGCGTGACCTTCCGCAGGATCCGCATGAACCTGATCCCCGTCCCCGGGGAGGAACGCAGCGGCGAGGTCTTCCGGTTCTGCATCGAGAAACGCCGTGGGCTCGCCAACCTGGTCGACTGCCTGGCCGAGGAGATCGAGGCCAATGTCTTCCAGCGCTTGCCGGTCTACGGGCACCCTGAGGAACCCCTGCGCGGTCTGACGCTTCGCAGGATCGATCTGCGCGTCGAGGAACCGAAGAACCCGCAACGCAGGGATCCTCTCTTCCTGACGGCGGAGGTGGCCGATCTTCGGATCGACGGCTTCACCGTCCGCTGGAACGGCCACCGGGATCTCTGGGACGGGATTCTCTCGGAAGACGCGTCCGGAATCCGCGTCGAGAACGTCACCGAGATCCCGTAGCGGGGACCGCCGCGGGGCGGGTCCGGCCGCTTTCCGGCGGGGCCGTCTTCTCGATTCGGTCCATGTCCGCGGGATCCAGGACGACTTTCCTGCCGAGGATGATGCAGTTGAAGAGCGCGCGGCCGATCTGGTCCCGCGTATAATAGGCGTTGCTGCCCGCGACTTCTTCGAAGGAAACGACCATCTGTTCGTCGATATCGATGAGTTCGACGGCCAGGTCCTCGTACTCCCACACCTTCGGATTCTCGAGGTCCAGGTCCGAGGCGAACCGGACCAGGAGCCTCCCGTCTTCCCAGAAGACATACGCCTCGTTGGCCACCGGCGACAGCGGGGCGAAATGGACCGTGACCGGTCCCTTCGGCAGGGATTCCGCCTTCTCCCGCATGTGCTTTCGCACGGCCAGACGCATGCGGGTCAGCAGTTCGCCTTCCGGATAGGTCGCCTTGTTCCGGTTGACGAACAGAAACTCCCGAAGCCGGGAGGGGTCCATTTCCACGGCAACGAAAGATTCTTCGAGATCCGGCGGCAACGGTTTGCGTTGCACGCCGATGATCTTGAACCGATCGCTCTTCACGACGGCGCCGAGTTCCGGAACGGGGTAATCGGCCTTCTTGAGTTTCACCGAGATCCCGACCCCCGGGAGGAACACCTCCGCGTAAAGGCTCCGGTCGCCCTCGTCCAGGTCGGGGTGGAGACTGCGGACCCACAGGGTGGTGTTCCCGGCCCGGGTGGCGCGGATCACGTCGACCTCGTCCAGGTACCACCGGTAGAGGTGTCCGATGACCTCGAAGAGAAAGGCCGGATCCCTCACCTCGGCGGGAACGTCTCCCGGATCCTCCGGGACGCCTTCCGAGGGCATTGCGGGCAAGAGGGTGAGGATCAGGACGGCGAAGAGAAATCGGCGCAAACTCATTTTTCCAGGTCCTTCAGCGTGAAGAATCGATTGCCGCCCAGGCATCCGTCGTAGGAATCCGGGATCTTCACGAAGTTTCCCCCCGGGTGATAGACGTCCCTGTCGGTCATCCACGAGTACGCCCGTCCGGTCACCTTCGTCTTTCCGATCCGGTCCAGGCGGGCGAAACGGTCGGCTTCCTTCAGGCCCCCGCGCAGGTAGGCGTCGGCAAGGTCCTGCGCATGGTTGAGCAGGCGGGCGAAACGGCCCGGCGGACCGTCCTCGGCGATCCTGCGCAGGTACGCGATGCGCTGGTGGACCCGCGGCACCGCCTTGAATCGCCCCCGGCCGTCCCTGTAGAACCCGTCGCACTGGCCCTTCTCGCCGCCGGCGGTGATGACGTCGATGATGTCGTCCGTGCGGACCGAGGCAATCTGCTGCTGCGTGTAGCCGGGAGGGATCTCCTTCAACCGCGCGTCGAGAACGTAGAGGATCGAGAGCATCGTCGCCTTCGTATCCGCCTCGCTCTGCCACCCCCGTTCGCCCGGAAAGGGGGACTCGTTGATCAACAGCCGGGCGACGTATCCCGGGACCGTGTCCGCCGGTTTCAGATGAACGTTACCCGCCGACGCCGACAGCGCGGGCAGCAGGAGCCAGAGAAAGGTGCGGCGGATCATCGTGACGGACGGCCTGGCGGAAAACATTGCGCAACATACCACGGGTCGACGCCGGCGACAATCCGCGCCCGGTCCGGCGGAAAAATGGACCTGTCCCCTTTATTTATACTTGACGGAAATGCCTGCAAGCCGGGACAGCTCCGGGACATCCGCCCGGGGCTCTTCTCCGCTCCAGAGCATGAGAATCCATCGGAATTCCGCATCTCCCCCGATCCTCCCATCGTAGATCGCGCAGGGGGCCGCCTCCTTGCGGTTGTATTCCACGCTCCACCAGCCCTGGATCGGGTCTTCCGCACCCTTGACGATCCGGGGCGGTCCGAAGGGCGCGCCGATCGGTACGATCAGGAGGTTCGTCTCGCCATGGTCGACGGAACCGACCCGGTCTCCGTCGGTTTCCACCGTGCACGAGGGGTGGAAATGCCAGAGGGCGGTCAACTCCCGCGGCCGATCCGTCGCGATTCGATCCGTCACCACCCAGCACCGTTCCCCGGGAAGCCAGACCACGCTGCGACGGTGAACCGCCTTTCCCTCGACGCCCCCGTACCCGCCGTCGAAAACCCCTTCGGCCCAGGCGGCATCCGCGCCGATCCCGGCCGCGTCCTTCAACGGATGCTTGACGATCCGGCTCCAGGGTTTCTGCCCGGCGCCGTCGACGAGAATCACGTTGTGCGCCGAGGAACCGACGAAATAGGCGCGCCAGGGACCGCCCCTATAGGTGTAGCGACCCGAATCGACCAGCAGATCGCGGCCGCCCGCGGAGACGGAGAGGTGCAGTTTGTCGTAGTGCTCGTGTCCAAGCCCCAGGGGGCCGAGATCGAAGAAGGCCCAGACGGCGTCCTCGCCCCAGCCGCTGCGCATCACGAGCTGACCGGCCCACGGGAAGAAGATCGACGGACCCGAATCCGGCTTCTTCCCTTCGGCGCCGTTCGTCGCGATCCAGGCCCACTCCGGCTCGTTCCACCGGCGGGCCGCTTCCAGCAGGATCGCGCGGTAGTTCCCGCGGTCGGCGTCGTTGTTCAACGGTCCCCCGCCGTCGGGCCGCAACACCCACGCGAGGTAGTTCCACATCCGCCGGACGCCGTCCTCGTATCCGGGCGGCAACTCGACGCCGGCATGCGTGACGACCTCCCGGAACTGCTCGAAATGACGCAGGGCCACGTAATGGTACGAACTGGTGAGTTCCTTCTGGGCGCCGTCGGGGTAGACCTGGCGGTCGAGTTCCGGGGCCATCCGTTCGACGGCGTATTCCACCCAGGCCCGGGCGTCCCGGAATTCCGGCCAGCAGGCGCCCGCGGTGGCCAGGCCGTCCATCTCCATGGTGACCCAGTTCCCCCCAGCGGCGTGGAAGCGGCGGAGATAATCGGCATGTTCGGGAACGCTTGAGAGGAGCAGGAGGCGGGCCTCGTCCGTGAACTCCGGAACCGGTTGCAGGGCGTAGAACCCTTCCGACCAGTTCTTCATGCGGAAGGCCGTTTCGAGGCCGCGCCAGTCGACGGTGTCCCCCCGGCCCCGCCGACCCGGATAGGGATTGGCGAGGATCCAGTCGCGGAGGTGTTCGTCGAAGGTCCGGACGTAGGCGGGGTTGCCGGTTCGTTCCCACGCCTCGACGAGATCCTTCAGGTGGAAATGCCGGTTCAGGGCCATGGCCCATTCCACGTCGCGCCCCCGGCTGCCGCAGAAATGCCAGTCCAGGCCGCCGTCCGGTCGTCGGGGGACGCGTTCGGTGACGCTGTAGAAGGTGAAGGTGTCCTGCAGGATCCGTTCCGCCGTCGGATCGGTCTTTTCCGTGCGAACCGCGGGCGGTTCGACGCGCAGCCAGTCGGCCGTCGGTCCCGTACGGTACCAGTCCAGCAGCGCCGCGCAGGCCGCGGGGGTGTCGTCGCGGGCGACGGCGTCCCGGACCTGTTCCAGTCCCGGGCGATCGAGATCGACGGCGGCCAGCAGGCGTTGCGCCCGTTCCGGATGGTCTTGACAGAAATCCTCGACGCTTCCCGCCATGGAGGAACCTCCTTCGACGACGGCCGCGACAAGCAGGCACGGAACCCAGCCGGTGCGGATGAAAATGCTTCTGACATGCCGGACGGTTCTCATGATCGCGGAAGGCCTTTCCGGGGGATCACCCCTTCGAACCGCCGACGAGAAGTCCCCGGACGATGTACCGCTGGGCGGCGAAGAAGAGGATCACCAGCGGCAGCGTCGCCACGAGCGACGCGGCCATCAGGTAATTGGCCCAGCTTCCTTCGAGGGTCTGGTACATGCGCAGGCCGAGGCTGATCGGGTACTTCTCGAAATCCGAGAGGTAGATCAGCGGACCCATGAACTCCTGCCAGTGGCCCATGAAACTGATCACCGCGACGGTGATCACCGCCGGCCGCGCCAGCGGCATCATGATGCGCCAGTAGATCTGCAGGTTGCCGGCGCCGTCGAGGCGGGCGGCTTCCTCGAGTTCCCGGGGGATCCCCTTGAAGAACTGTCGGAAGAGGAAGATGGCGAAAGCCCCCCCGCCCAGCCAGGCGGGCACGATGAGCGGCTTGTACGTACCGACCCAGCCGAGCGACTTGAAGATGAGGAAATGGGGGATCAGCAGCACTTGGCCCGGCAACATCATCGTCGCGAGCACCACGATGAACCAGAACTCGCGCGCCTTCCATTTCAGGCGGGCGAATCCGATCCCGGCCAGGGAAGCGGTGAGAACCTGGCCGGCGACGCTGGCCGTGCAGAGGATCACCGTGTTGCCGATGAATCGCAGGAAGGGCAGCCGGGAAAGGGCCCGCGGATAGTTTTCCCAACGGGGATCCGACACCCAGAAGCTCGGGGGGAAATCGTAGACCCGCTCCAGCGTCTTCAGCGAGGAGGTGAACGCCCAGACAAGCGGGGCGAGAAAGACGATCGAAAGCGTCACCAGGATGACATAGACGATCGCGGTGCCGATTCCCCGCCGCAGCCGGGCGAACCGCCAGTTCCACGGGGTCTTCGTCTGCGCGGGAACCGTGCCGCTCCCGCGTTGCCGGGTTCTATCCGCCTTCATAGTGCACCCACAGCTTGCCGCTCCGGACGACCATCAGGGTGAAGACGAGGATGATCACGAAAAGCACCCAGGCGAGGGCCGAGGCGTAGCCCATCTGGAAATCCTGGAACGCGCGGTTGTAGAGGTACAGGACGTAGAAGAGGGTCGATTTCTGGGGACCGCCGGCGGTCATCAGGTAGGCCTGGGTGAAGACCTGGAAACTGCCGATGATGCCCATCACGAGGTTGAAGAAGATGGCGGGGGTCACCTGGGGCACCGTGATCGACAGGAACTGCCGCCAGGCGCCGGCGCCGTCGATGCGGGCGGCCTCGTAGAGCTGTTGGGGGACGTTCTGCAGCGCGGCCAGGAAGATCAGCATCGCGCCGCCGGCGCCCCAGAGGCTCATGATGATCAGGGCCGGTTTGCTCCATCGGGGACTCAGCAGCCAGTCGGGCGGAGCCCAGTTCTCCGCGCCGGGGACGCCGAGCCGCGCCAGGAATCCGAAGAGGTCGCGCAGGAAGGCGTTCAGCAGCCCGAAATCGGGATTGAAGATCCACGCCCACATCACGATCGTCGCCACGCCGGCGATCACGTTCGGAAGGTAGAAGATCGTCCGGAAGACGGCGATGCCGCGCACCCGCTGGTTCAGAAGGACCGCCAGGGCCAGCGAGACGCAGAGGCCCAGCGGGACGGCGACGAACCCGTAGACGAAGGTGTTCCACAGGGCGATCGGAACGTTCGGATCGTCGGTGAAGATCCGCCGGTAGTTGTCCGTGCCGACCCATCGGATCGTGTGCAGGGAGAGGCCGTCCCACTGCACGAAGGAAAGCAGAAGCGAGGCGATCATCGGCACCAGCAGCAGGCCGAAGAACCCGACGAACCAGGGCAAAACGAACCATGCCCCGGAGTTCTTCCAGGCCCGGGTCCCCGGAGGCCGTTTCACTGCACCGCCCCCAGGCCGTCCGGGAAAAGCTTGGCCATGACCTCCGCCAGGGAGGCCACGGTCTCTTCCGGCGATTGCTGTCCGTAGACGAACCGTTCCCAGTCCGGCGCCATTTCGCGGTTCATCATCTGCCAGTGCATGCTGATCGGCTGCATCCGCGCGTATTCGAAGGCCTCCACGAACTTCCGGGCCGAAACCCGGGGATTGTGTTTCACGAACTCGTCCCCGGCCGCCCGGAGGGCCGGAACGCTCCGCTGGTAGCGGGAAACGATCTTCGCCCCCTCCATCGACGTGGCGAACCGGATCAGTTTCCAGGCGTCCTCCTTTCGCTTCGATCCGGAGAACATCACCAGGGCGTCCCAGGTGACCCGCGTATGCCGTCCGGCCGGACCGATCGGAATGTGCGCCACGTCGTAGTCGAGCGCGGTCTCGTTGAGGAACGGCATCGACCAGGGTCCCGAACAGAACATCGCCACGCGCCCGGTGAGGAACGCCACGTCGCGGCCGATGGTCATCTCCCACGGGGACGGGGAAACCTTCCAGCGATAACAGAGGTCGTAATAGTACTGCAGCGACGCCACCGCCTCGGGCCCGGTGAACGCCCAGCGTTTGCGGGCGTCGAGGATCCGGGCGCCGTGACCCCAGATCCAGGGCAGGTAGTAGATCCATCCCGGCAGGCTGATCCCGAACTGGTCGGTCCGCCCGTCCCCGTCGAGATCCAGGGTCAGCTTCCGGCAGATTTCGGCGAAATCGTCGAAGGTCCAGGTTTCGTCGTCGGGGTAGGCCACGCCGGCCCGGCGGAAGGCCTCCTTGTTGTAGAAGATCAGGTTGTCGCCGCCCCAGATCGGGATGCCGTAGGGACGTCCTTCCCACAGGAAGGACTCGACCGCGGTCGGCCAGTAGCGGTCCAGGTCGATTCCGTCGCCGGAACGGTTCACGTAGTCGGAAAGATCCTGGAACTTCTCGCTGGCGCAGAAGGGGGGAAAGGGTTCGTCCTGGAAGACGAAGACGTCGGGAGCGGAATCCGAAACGAGTTGCTGCTGGATCTTCGCGTCGTAGCGGTCGGTGATGTACTCGGGTTTCACCTGGATTCCCGGGTACCTTTCCTCGAAGGCGGCGAGGATCTCCTTCCACATCTCGTACTCGTGGTACCCGCCCCAGAACGAGATGCGCAGATGATCGCTCCGGCCGAGATGGTGCCGCACGGTGTCCGCGAACAGCCACCAGGCGACGGCCGTTCCGCATGCGGACAGCACGAGGATCTGCAGAACTTTCTTCACGGAATGCACGGGACGCGATCGGCCCGTCCGAACTCTCCCTGTCCCGGGACGGCGCCGACCATAGCCCGAGCGACGTCCGGAGGTCGAGAATCACGGGAACCGGCGGGCGGAGATCAGGCGCAGGCGGCCGTTCCCTGCGTGATTCCCGGAGCGGGGAGATCGCTCGATCCGGTCAGGTAGGCGTCGATCGCGCGCGCGGCGCCCCGGCCCTCGTTGATCGCCCACACCACCAGCGACTGGCCCCGCCGGCAGTCGCCCGCCGCGAAGACGCCCTCGACGTTCGTCGAAAAGGCGCCGTGTTCGGCGCGGTAGTTCCCCCGGGCATCGTGTTCGACCCCGAAGGCCTCGGAGAGGTATGTCTCCGGCCCGAGGAACCCCAGGGCGAGCAGCACGAGGTCGGCTTCCAGGATCTCCTCGGATCCCTCGACCCGGCGGAAGGGCGCGCCCGAGGGCGCGGGCTTCGACCAGTCGACGCGGAAGGTGCGCAGGGCCTTCACGTGTCCGCGGTCGTCGCCGAGGAACTCGGCCGTCTCGACGCAATAGCGGCGCGGATCCTTTCCGAACCGCGCGGCGGCCTCTTCGTGCCCGTAATCGACCCGGAAGATCTTCGGCCACAGCGGCCAGGGGTTGTCCGGCGCCCGTTCGTCCGGGGGACGCGGAACGATCTCCAGGTTCACCAGGCTCCTGCAGCCGTGGCGCAGCGATGTCGCGATGCAATCCGTGCCGGTGTCGCCGCCGCCGATCACGACGACCCTGCGGTCCTTCGCCGAGATGAACGCGCCGTCTTCCAGGCCGGAATCGAGGAGACTCTTCGTGTTCGCCCCGAGAAACTCCATGGCGAAATGGATCCCGGCGAGATCCCGGCCGGGAACGGCGAGGTCGCGCGGACGCGTGGAACCCGTCGCCAGCAGGACGGCGTCGTTCTCGGCGCGGAGTTTCTCCGGGTCCACGTTCCTTCCCACGTCCGCGTTCGTGACGAACCGGACCCCTTCCCGTTCCATCAGATCCAGCCGCCGCCGCACGACCTCCTTGTCCAGCTTCATGTTCGGAATGCCGTACATCAGCAGGCCGCCCGGACGGTCGGCCCGTTCGTAAACGGTCACCTCGTGCCCGACGCGGTTGAGCTGCGCCGCCGCGGCGAGTCCCGCGGGCCCGGAACCGACGACGGCGACCCTGCGCCCGGTCCGTCGGGCCGGCGGATGCGGTCGGACCCACCCCTCGGCGAAGGCGCGGTCGATGATCGCGCCCTCGATGTTCTTGATCGTAACCGGCGGATCGATGATCCCAAGCACGCACGACCCTTCGCACGGGGCGGGGCAGACCCGGCCGGTGAACTCGGGGAAGTTGTTCGTCTTGAGCAGCCGATCGAGCGCCTCGCGCCAGTGCCCCCGGTAGACGAGATCGTTCCACTCGGGAATCAGGTTGTCGATCGGGCATCCGTTCGACGACATGCAGAACGGAATGCCGCAGTCCATGCACCGCGCCCCCTGGGTGGTCAGATGTTCTTCCGAAGGCTCGGTGTAGATCTCCCGGCAGTCCCGCAGGCGTTCCTCCACGCCGCGGTAGGGAATCGTCCTGCGCTCGTATTCCAGGAAACCGGTCGGCTTGCCCATCACTTGACTCCTCTCAACCGGTCACGCCGGCGACCTCGGTTTCGGCGGCCCGCTTGCGCTCCTCGAGGACGCGCTTGTAATCGATCGGCATCACCTTGACGAACTGCGGCAGGACCTCGTTCCAGCGATCGAGGACGTCCCGGGCGACGGTCGATCCCGTTTCCCGGAGATGTTCCTCGATCAGGGCCCGCAGTTCGGCGGCGTCCTCTGCGGCCTCGACCCGTTCCAGCTCGACCATGTCGAGGCAGCAACGGACCTCGAACGAATCCTCCGGATCCCATACGTAGGCGATCCCGCCGCTCATCCCCGCCGCGAAGTTCCGTCCCGTCGGCCCCAGGATCACGGCCCGTCCGCCGGTCATGTATTCGCACCCGTGGTCGCCGACGCCTTCGATCACCGCGTGCGCGCCGGAGTTGCGCACGCAGAATCGTTCCGCCGCCCGTCCCCGGAAGAACGCCTTGCCCCGCGTCGCTCCGTAGAGGGCGACGTTGCCGATGATGATGTTCTCCTCCGGACGGAAGGTGCTCTCCTTCGGGGGATAGACGACCAGCTTGCCGCCCGAGAGCCCCTTGCCGACGTAGTCGTTGGCGTCGCCCTCGAGTTCGAGGGTCACCCCCCGGATCAGAAAGGCGCCGAAACTCTGGCCGGCGGAGCCGAGCAGATGGAACCGGACGGTGTCTTCGGGAAGTCCGTCTTCCCCCCATCGCTTCGCCAGTTCGTGACTGAGGATCGTGCCGACGGTGCGGTCGGTGTTCACGATCCCGAGTTCCGCGCGGACCTTCTCGCCCTTCTCGATGGCGGGACGGGCGAGATCGAGCAGTTCGCGGTTGTCCAGCGCCTGGTCGAGCCCGTGATCCTGCTCGATCCGTTTGCAGACCTGGACCCCCGGGTGGGGTTTCTCCGCCGGGCGAAGCAGCCCGCTCAGATCCAGACCGTCGGCCTTCCAGTGGGAGATCGCCCGATCGGGCTGCAGCAGGTCGGTGCGCCCGACGAGTTCCTCGATCGTGCGCACGCCCAGGCGGGCCATGATCCGCCGGGCCTCCTCGGCGACCATGAACATGTAGTTGACCACGTACTCGGGTCTGCCGCGGAACTTCCTGCGCAGCTCCGGACGCTGGGTCGCGATGCCCACCGGGCAGGTATTCAGGTGGCATTTCCGCATCATGACGCATCCGAGCGCGACGAGCGGGGCGGTGCTGAAGCCGAATTCCTCGGCGCCGAGGACGGCGGCGATCACGACGTCGCGCCCGGTCTTCAGCCCGCCGTCGGTCTGGAGGACGACGCGGCTGCGCAGGTCGTTCAACACGAGGGTCTGGTGCGTCTCGGCGATGCCGAGTTCCCAGGGCAGTCCCGCGTGCTTGATGCTCGTCAACGGCGAGGCGCCGGTCCCGCCCCCGTCGCCCGAGATCAGGATATGATCCGCGTGTCCCTTGGCCACGCCGGCGGCGATGGTGCCGACGCCGACTTCCGAAACGAGCTTGACGCTGATGCGCGCCGACGGATTCGCGTTCTTCAGGTCGTAGATGAGCTGCGCGAGATCCTCGATCGAATAGATGTCGTGGTGCGGGGGCGGACTGATCAGACCGACGCCCGGGGTCGAGTACCGGATGCGCGCGATGGTCTCGTCGACCTTCCGGCCGGGCAGTTCGCCTCCCTCGCCCGGCTTCGCGCCCTGAGCGATCTTGATCTGGATCTCGTCGGCGTTGGTCAGGTACCAGATCGTCACGCCGAACCGGCCGGAGGCGACCTGCTTGATGGCCGAACGCATCGAGTCGCCGTTGGGCAGCGGCCGGAACCGTTCGGGATCCTCGCCGCCTTCCCCCGTGTTGCTCTTGCCCCCGATGCGGTTCATGGCGATCGCGAGGGTCGTGTGGGCCTCGGCCGAGATGGATCCGAAACTCATGGCGCCGGTCACGAAGCGTTTGACGATCTCCGAGGCCGGTTCGACTTCCTCCAGCGGGATCGCGTCTTCCGCGTTCTTCGCGGCGAATTGCAGCAGTCCGCGCAGCGTTCCGTGCGCGGTGGCCTGTTCGTTGGCGTCGCGGGCGAATCGATCGTAGGCGTCCCGGTCGCCCGTGCGGACGGCGATCTGCAGGTTCGCGACCGTCTCCGGGTTCCAGGCGCGCCGTTCCCCGGCCGAACGCCAGTGGAACTCGCCCGGGTTCGGCAGGCTCCGCACCCCGTCGCACGGCCGTTCGGGGAACCCGAGTTCGTGCCTGCGAAGGGTCTCCCGGGCCAGCACGTCGAAACCGACGCCCTGGATCCGGCTGGCGGTGCCGGCGAAGCACCGGTCGATCACCTCGTCCTTCAGGCCGAGGGCCTCGAAGATCTGCGCGCCCTTGTAGCTCTGCAGGGTGGAGATCCCCATCTTGGCCATGACCTTCAACATCCCCTTGGCGACGCCCTTGCGATACGCGGCGACGATCTTCCCGTCGTCGGCCAGCCGGTCGGAGTCCTCGATCATGCCGTCGCGCCGCGCCTGCCAGAGGGCTTCGAAGGCCAGGTAGGGATTGACGGCGTCGGCGCCGTAGCCGATCAGCAGGCAGTGGTGATGCACCTCCCGGGCCTCGCCCGTCTCCAGGACAATGCCGATCCGCGTGCGCTTCGCCCGGCGAACGAGGTGATGGTGAACCGCGCCGCAGGCCAGCAGGGTGCTGAGGGCGACCCGGTCGGCGGAGACGGCCCGGTCCGAGAGGATCACGAGACCGTATCCCCGTTCGATGGCGTCCTCGGCCTCCGCGCAGATCCGGTCGAGCGCCGCGATCATGCCCTTCCCGCCCTCGGCCCGCGGAAAGGTGATGTCGACGACCCGGCTGCGCCAGCCCCGGTGATCGAGGTGCCGCAGTGCCGCCAGTTCCTCGTTGGTGAGGATCGGGTGCGGTATGCGGAGGCGATGGGCGTGTTCCTCGGTCGTCTCCAGGAGGTTGCGTTCGGGGCCGATGTAGCATTCCAGCGACATGATCACCTCTTCGCGGATCGAATCGATCGCCGGATTCGTGACCTGCGCGAAGAGCTGCTTGAAGTAGTCGTAGAGCATGCGCGGCCTGTCGCTCAGACAGGCGAGCGAGGAATCGTTCCCCATCGACCCGACCGGGTCCCGAAGCTGCTGGACCAGGGGGATCAGCATGAACTTCAGCGTCTCGAACGTGTATCCGAAGGCCCGCATCCGCGGCATGAGCGTTTCGGGATCGAAGCCGTGCGGTTCCTCTTCGGTATGGAGATCCGTCAACTCGATCCGCTGCCGTTCGAGCCACTCGCCGTAGGGCCGGCGCCGGGAGAACTCCTCCTTGAGTTCCTCGTCGGGGATCAGGCGGCCCTGTTCGAAGTCGATCAGGAACATCCGTCCGGGCTGCAGGCGGCCCTTTTCCTTGACTATCGCCGGGTCGACCTTCAGGACGCCGACCTCGCTGGCCATGATCACCCGGTCGTCGTGCGTGATGTAGTAGCGGGAGGGACGCAGGCCGTTGCGGTCGAGCACGGCGCCGATGTAGCGCCCGTCGGTGAAGGCGATCGACGCCGGGCCGTCCCACGGTTCCATGAGGCAGGAGTGGTATTCGTAGAAGGCGCGTTTCTCCGGCGGCATGGTCGCGTGGTTCTGCCAGGCCTCCGGGATCATCATCATGATCGCTTCCTGCAGGGTGCGGCCGGTCAGCAGCAGGAACTCCAGGACGTTGTCGAAATTGCCCGAATCGGAGCAGTCGGGTTCGACGATCGGGAAGAGCTTGCGGATCTCGTCGCCGAACAGGTCGCTTCGGACCACGCCCTCGCGCGCGGCCATCCAGTTCGTGTTGCCGCGCAGCGTGTTGATCTCGCCGTTGTGGCACATGAACCGGTTCGGCTGCGCCCGGTCCCAGCTCGGGAAGGTGTTGGTGCTGAACCGGGAATGCACCATCGCCAGGTGGGTCCTGTAGTCGGGATCCGACAGGTCCGGGAAATAGGGATAGAGCTGCTGGGGCATGAGCTGCCCCTTGTAGCAGATGACCTTCGTCGACAGGGTGCAGACGTAGAAGAGCTTCGCCTCGCGGAGGGTCCGGTCGCCGCGGAGCCGGTGACTGGCCCGCTTGCGGATGATGTAGAGCTGCCGTTCGAAGGCCTCGCTGTCGAGCCCGTCCGCGGCGCCGACGAAGAGTTGTTCGATGAAGGGTTCGGTGCTGCGCGCCGTCGGACCGATGTCGGCGCCGTCCGGGTCCACCGGCACGGGTCGCCAGCCGAGAAGGCGCTGCCCCTGGTCGGAGACGATCGAGGCGACCTCTTCCTTGCAGAAGGCGCGTTCCCGCTCGTCCTTCGGCAGGAAGACGATCCCCGCGGAGTACTTCCCCGGTTCCGGCAGTTCGACGCCCAGGTCGCGACGCGCGACCCTGGCCAGGAATTCGTGCGGCAACGCCGTCAGGATCCCCGCCCCGTCCCCCGTGTTCGGTTCGCAGCCGCAGGCGCCGCGGTGGCGCATGCTCTGCGAGATCTCGTCGGCGTCGATCATGATCCGATGGCTTCGTTCGCCCTTCATGTGGGCCACGAAACCGACGCCGCAGGAATCGTGTTCGAAAACGGGATCGTACAGACCGCGCCCGCGCGGCCGGTACGCCGTCTCTCTCGTGTCCTTGTGTTCTGCCATCTTCTTCCTGCTTCCGTTGATTGTCCGAACCCCGGGAAAAGGCTTCGGGACGATATCGCCGTTCCCTCCCGCCCGGGGATCACCCGCCGCCGGAACGGTTCGCGGCCGCCGCGACCGCGCCGCGGTCCGCGGTTCCCCCCGATGGCGGCGACCCGCCTCCCGCCGATTCCGCCCGGAGGAAATCGACGAAGCGCCTCGTCGTCGGGCCCAGCGGGCGGCCCCGACGATGCAGGATTCCCAGCGGCCGGACCAGCTCGGGTACGTCCAGGGAAACGGCGACCAGGGTCCCCGCCTCGACCTCCGTCCGCACGGTCGGCGCCGGCAGCACCCCGACCCCGACCCCGATCTCGACCGCCCGCTTGAGCGTCTCGACGTTGTCGAACTCCATCACGACCTTCAGGGTGACGCCGTGTTTCCGAAGGATGCGCGCCGTTTCCCGGTGGATCGTCAGCCCCCGGTCGAACGCCACGAAGTCCGCGCCGTCCAGGGCCTTCGCCGGAAGCCGTTCCCGCCTCGAGAACGGATGTCCCGGCGCGCAAACCAGCACCATCGGCTCCGTGCGCCACGGCACGACCTCGAGGTGTCGCGACGGTTTCGGATAGCTCACCAGCCCGACGTCGGCATGCCCCGACGCGACCGCTTCGTATGCGCGCTCGGGGTGCAGGTACTCAAGCCGGACGTTCGTCCCGGGAAACCTCCTCATGAACCGGCCGACCAGCCGGTTCATGTGATGAAGACCCACCGAATAGATCGCCGCCACCCGGACGCGGCCCACGACCTCCGCGTGCAACGATCGAACGCTCTCCTCGAGCGCGAGGTACTCCTCGACGATGCGCAGGCATCCCTCGTAATAGATCCGGCCCTCCTCCGTCAGTACGAACGGCCGTTTCGACCGGTCGATCAGCCTCACCCCCAGGCCTTCCTCGATCTGACGGACGACCTGGCTGGCGCCGGACTGCGAAATCCCGTTTTCCCGCGCCGCCCTGGAAAAACTGCGCAATCCCACCACGTCGCAGAAGATTTTCAGCGACCGGAGATACGTGTTCAGCGCCGGAGGGGATGCAGAATCAGTCATCTCGATAAAACGAAAACCCAGGATTTGGAAATCGAATACTACGATACCCCGGAACGCCCGGCGGGTAAACCCGGATGTCTCCTCGCGCCGGGGTGTCCGCACATGGGGAGGCGGCAGCGCACCCTCGCCGCCGGAGGCGGGCTACGGCTGGGTGGCGACCCGGAAGAACGCGCGTGCCGCGAAAGGATCCAGGCGGAGGACGCAACGGTTCTCGGGAGGGGTGGCCTCAAGATCCCTTTTCCGGACGGCGAACCCCGCCGGGAGATCGGACGATACGCCGACGGCGTAGTGCCGGCCCGGGGCGCTCCGCCATCGGATCTCGACCTCGGCGCCGGAGATCCTCCGCACGGAGGTGATCGCGGGATATCGGTCGGGATCCTCGTCCGCCGTCCCCGCCCGGATCTCGGCCCAGGCTTCGACGCCGTCGGCGTCGGCGTCCCGGAAATCCCCGACCAGGTCGAAGGCGACGACGTCGGCCGGGAACTCGATTCGCCCGACGAGATCCCCCGTCGCGCCTTCGCGGATCTCGACGACGTGATTGCGCGCGCAGAGGAAGACCCTCCGGCCGCCGGGACCCGTCGCGGCGAAGCGTCCGGTCATCAGGAGCCGGTCGCCCGGTTCGAACGACTCTTTCCAGAGGGTGAGGCCCTCTTCGCCGTCGACACACTGGAACGCCGGTCGGATTCGCCGGTCGACGTCCCCTCCGGTGGCGACGAAGACGTCCCTCCCACGATCGTCGTGCACGGCTCCGAGGGCCAGGATCCGGGCGAACCCGGCCGCCTCGGGATCCTGCCAGAACCAGATGGTCTCGCCGTCCTCGACAAGCACGGCCTCGACCGCGGGAGGTCCTTCCGGGAACTCGCCGCCGATCAACAGAACCGGATCCCCCCTTCCGAAGAGGTCGCCCGCGAAGACCGCGCCGACCTCCGGTCCGGCGGCGCATTCCCGGGTCCAGGCGTGCCCGCCGTCGGCCCCCAGCAGGTGGATCCCTCGGTCCCCGCCGCCGAAAACGACGGCCGGAAATCCCTCCGCCGGACGTCCGACCGCGGCGCACAGGGACATCCTCGCGTAGGGCGAGTCGTCGCGCCAGTTCTCGTACCAGTCGGGCAACCGCCAGTCCCGCAGGAGGGAATCCCCGGACGACCTTTCCTTCGTCACCGCCACCGCCTGGTACTCGTCCCGTTCCGGATCGAAGAACGGCACGAACCACGTCGACGTCGTTTCCGGCGACCGGGATTCCAACCGCCCCGTCCGTCCCTCCAGGATCACGGCGGAGCATCCCTCCCGCGTCAGGGACGACACGAAGAGTTCCGGTTCCATGTCGCCGTCGTAATCGGCCGCCTCCGGAAGGGCGCCGAAGAACTCGTAGCCCGCCATTCCCACGGCGGCGGCCACCTCGGAGGTCCAGACCGGGTGGAGCAGGAGATCGAAACAGCGAACCGGCGCTTTCGCGTCGTCCTGAAGCGGAACCGTCACGATTTCCTGCGCGCCGTCGCCGTTCACGTCGCAAACCCGGATCGCGCCGACGGGTTCGTGCAGGACCGTTTCCGCGACCGTCGATCCGTCGTACTCGCGCACCGCCAGCGTTCCGACGGCGTCGCCGGCCACGACCAGGCCTTCCCGGACGATGCCGAACCGCGCCCCGGTCACGGGACTCGGCCGGCGGTAGGGGGACCAGGCGCGCGCCTGCAACAGGCAGGAACCTTTCAGCCGGATCGTCGTCCCCGGGATCACGAACGGCGAATCCAGCGTCGGTTCCTCCCCCTTCGTCGAGTAGTAGATCCTCGCCTGGGGCGCCGCGCAGCTCAGGAGAACGTCGACGGGTTCGGCCGCGAGCGCCCCGTTCGGATCGATCCGCGGCGCCGGGGTCGACGGCGGTTCGTATCCGAACCACCCCGGATCCGCCTCTTCCGAAAGGGTCGATCCGTTCTCGTTCGCCGCTTCGACCCGGTAGTAGAGCGCGATTCCCGGCTTGATCTCCCCGTCCAGGCGATCCAGTTCCGTCGTCTCGTCCGCATGCAGCCAGCCGCTCACGTCGCGGCCTTCCTCGTAGGGCGCGCGCGCCTCGAGAACGCGCACCGCGATCGTGTCGTCCGAGATCTTCCAGGAAACCCGAATCCGGTCGGAGAAGGTCCCATCGGAGGCGGCGACCTGCGGCGCGGCGGGAAGACATCCCCGGGTGCTTCCCTCCTCCGGCTTGGACCAGCCGGAGGCGCCGCCTCTGTTGCCGGCCCGAATCCGGTAGTACCAGGGCCCCGAACCGCAGGACATGGGGTCGTCGTAGGAAACGGTGTCGGCCCCGAGCCGTGCGAGAATCGAATAGGACCCTTCCGGAGAAGCCGCACGCTGCACCAGGTAGTAGGTTTCGCCGGCCACGTCGCTCCACGAGAGCCGGACCCGGTCCGGGAATTCCCCGTCGGAGGCGGTCAGATCGGCGGGGGTCTCCGGCGGACAGGGTCCGGTGCAACCGGCGTCGGAATCCGAAGGGGGGGATTCCCGTCCGTCGACGTGCGCGGTCACCCGGTAGTAGTAGATCGTTCCCGACAGGCACCCGCCGCAGGCGACGCTTCGATCCTCGGCGGAGGTCGCGGGCGCGGCGACGTCGAAGAGGGCCGCATAGGATCCGTCCGGGGCATCCGCCCGGTACACGGTGTAGCGGTCCGCTCCGGCGATCGGGTTCCACGTGATCCTGACGTATTCCCCGGATTTCCCGTCGGTCGCAACGACCCCCTCCGGGGCCGGCGGCGGGCAGTCGGCCGTGAAGCCCGCGTCCCAGGCCGACGGCGCCGTCGTTCCCTCGTCGTTGGAGGCGGTTACCCGGTAGTACAGGACGCCCCCGCCGCAGGGACGCGGATCGTCGAACGTGGTCCCCGCGGTCGTTCCCACCGCCGCATAGGGACCGTCCGGATCCGCCGCTCGATGGACGGTGTAGAGGGACGCGTGTTCGGCGGTCGACCAGGCGACGCGCACGAAATCCTCGAAGAGACCGTCGCTGGCCGAAACGTCCGTCGGCACGTCGGGAATGCAGGCGCCGGCCCGGCCGTCGTCGGTCGGCGACTCGTAGTAGACGGAACCGTATTTCGCCTTGACGTAATACCAGAAGCGCACGCTGCCGCAGGGGTGCGGATCGAAGCACCGGGTGACGTCGGCCGGGAGATTCGTGATGAGGCTGAAGCCGCCCCAGGAGGACATTCCGCGGTAGAGGAGATACCCGTCTTCGCCGTCGACGTCGTCCCAGAGGATCTCGATCCCGTCGCGCAGGGTCCCGTCGGACGCCTCCAGCCAGTCCGGAACGTTGCCGGAACAGAGGGCGGTGGATCCCTCGTCGGCGTCCGAGAGTCCCGAGGACCCGGCGGCGTTGCGGGCCTCGACCTTGTACCACCAGGCGACGCCGCAGGGCTGCGTGTCGTGCCAGGAGGTCTCGCCGCCGTCCACCGCGGCGATTTCCTCGAAGGGATCGAACCAGGATTCCGCCCGGTAGATCCCGTACTCCGAGGCGCCGGGGGAAGCGGTCCAGGTGACGACGATCTCGTGGTCCCAGGCGCCGTCGCTGGCGGAAACGTCCGTCACGGGGGCGGGAACGCAGGACATGGTGGATCCCTCGTCGGCGTCCGAGGGATCCGAGGCGCCGCCCGTGTTGAAGGCCTCGACGCGGTAATACCAGGTTCCGCCGCAGGGGCGCGGGTCCTCGAAGGTCGTCTCGTCGACCGAGTTCGTATGGATCGGAACGAACCCGGAATCCGGTTCGTCGGACCGGTACACGACGTAGCCGGTCTCGCCGGGAACGTTTTCCCAGCCGACCGAAACATGGTCGGCATACGCCTCGTCGGACGCCGTCAGGTTTCCGGGTGCCGGCGGGGGCGGATGGACCCTCGTCCAGAAAAGCCGATAGAGGGCGGCGGTGTACCGCATGCTCTCCGGAAAGATCACGTCCACCTGCGGCCCGACCAGCCGGTCGGGGACGTAGTGATAGCGGTCGTCGTCCTTGTCCGACCAGTCGTCGAAGTCGTACGTGGTGCTGGAGGACGAATTTCCCCGGAAGTCGTAATGGACGACGAACCGGTCGGTGATTCCCATGTCGTCCCATACGCCGTCCGGAACGCAGACGAGCCCTTCGCCGCGGCAGATGTCGAAATAGTGGCTCACCCCGTGCATGCCGGGACCTTCCGGCAGGATCTTGAAGAGGGAGTATCCGCTCCAGCCGAGGGTCTCCCATCGGACCTCCGGGGTCGTCCCGGGATCGACGCCGTCGTCCCGTCCGTTGAGGTAGGTGATCGCCGGATACGATTTCCGGGCCGTGCCCCTCTCTGCGGCCAGGCCCATGTCGATCGTCGTTCCCCCGTATCCCGCGTCGTTCCCGTCGTAGTCGCTGCTGTCGAAGTGCTGGGTGAACTGGGCCATGTTGTAGAAGAGACGGGCGAGATCCGGATCGTATCCGTCGGGGAGGTACCCGTCGGGGATGTCTAGGGGCAGCGCGTCGAGGTCGATCGGGGATCCGGCCGCCTCGTAGCGGTGGTAATGGATCTTCGTGTATTCCTCGTAGTTCGAGATGTCGTCGACGTCGGTGAAGATGTCCGCGCCGGAAACGCCGATGTCGTTGCTCGGGTGGGGATCGTTGTGCACGTGTTCCGGAACCCCCATGTCGCCGAGCAGATGCGTTACGCGGCCCAGGCACCACCAGGCCCCGGCCGGATCGGTCGGGTAGCGTTCGATCGCCCGGTCCCACCAGATCCGGGCGCGGTAGAGGGCGCTGTGGTTCCGCCAGCCGGTGACGTATTCGTCGATCGGAAGGCCGAAATCATATCCGACGTCCGGATCCCAGAAGTGTTCCAGTGCGCTGTCCTCGTCGCTGAGCGAGGTCAGCCCGTAATCGTCCGTGTCCTCTTCGTAGGTCCCTTCCAGGAGACAGTCGCCGTCCTTCGGACTGGAACTCCACCCTGCGGGAGGCGAGCAGGTCGATTCCCAGATCATCCCCGGAGCGAACAGGTCGTCGTATCCCACCCCGGTTCCCCAGAGATGATCTTCCAGCTCGTCCTTCAACGCCCCTTCGGGAAGCAATCGAAAGGCCTGGTAGGCGACCCAGGCGTGAACGAAGGGAATGTTCTTGAGCAGAACATGGTACCGGCCCTCACCCGAGGCGCGCGGCGTCCAGGAGGTTTCGATGCGGTTGTTCGCCGCCAGGGTGTCGGCTTCGGAACGGACCACGCCGAGCAGTTTCAGGGACGCGCCGGTCTCCGACACCGGACCGAGATCGATTTCCCGCACCGCAAGATCGCGTACGACGATCCCGGTCTCCCGCCACACCGTGCGCCCGCCCCACCGGATTTCCAGGTCGCAGGCGGCGTCCGGAGTTCCTCCCCGGTTTTCGACGACGGCCCGGGCGAAAAGATGTTCGGCGCCCGCGACGACCTGCGATTCCAGATCCAGACTCGCAAGGGCGATCTCCGGTTTCTCCGGCGGATCGAACGCGATCGCCCGATCGACGCGGATGCGGCCCCAACCGAACTCCCCGTCCGGGCCCGGCGGCCCGAGATCCAGCGCCGTCGAACGGATCGCCTCCTCGACCCGGTGAACGCTCCACTCCGGAGCGAGAGCCCGGATCCACGCGGCCGCCGAGGCGGCGATCGCGCACGAAGCCGAGGACCCGTTGCGCACCACCGACCGTCCTGCCGCTCCGAGACCGAGAATCCCCTCTCCCGGGGCGACGCATTCGATGTGCGAGCCCACGTTCGACCAGGCGCAGCGCCGGTCTTCCCGGGTCGATCCGCCCACCCCGAAGACCTCGGGGAACCCGGCCGGGTAGACATGGATGCCCTCTCCGGAGTTTCCGCCGGCCGCCACGAGCAGGCACCCCTTCGAACGGGCGTAGACCGCCGCTTCCCGCAACACGGGCGAGTCCGCAGCCCCCCCGAGGGCGAGCAGAATCACCCGAGCCCCGCGGTCCGCCGCGTAGACGATCCCCGCAGCGACCTCGGAGGCCGTTCCATAGCCGTCTTCGTCGAGAACCCGCACGGGGAGGATCCGAGCGCCCGGGCAGAGCCCCTTGAAGGCGCCGTCGCCCCGCGTCGCGGCCGCGATCACGCTCGCGCAGAAGGTTCCATGACCGACCGGATCCCCCGTGTTCGGCCCTCCCTCCAGGAAATCCCGGCCGGGCAGACACCGGGCCGCCAACGCCGGAATCGCCGTTTCGACCCCCGTATCGACCACCGCAACGACGACGTCTTCCGGGACGCCCCCGGGGAACGCGTCCGCAACGCGGTCGAATCCGCACCTTTCCGCGTACCAGGGATCCGCCGGAGCCCTTCCCGCGGGATCGAGATCCATGACCCGCAGGTACGGATCCGGTCCGGCGGCGCGCAGCGGGGTGCCTTCGGGAGACAGATCCCGGAGCAGGGAACGAAGGTCCGCCTCCTCCGGAATCTCCACGCACAGATAACCCAATCGAGCCAGGGTCGGGGCCGTGTTCAGGATCCGCAGGCGATGCGACTCGAGAAAGGAACGCCGGATTTCCCCCGAAACTCCCCGCCGGAACGCCAGCAGCATCCTGCGCCGAGGGCTCCACGAGGTTCCGACCGGGCCCGATCCCGCCCATTCCAGCGGAACTTCCCCGCGGATCCGGAGGGGTGCGCCGCCGGAGCCGATCTCCGCGGCCCCGGAATCGGGAGCCGCGGACCGAGATCTCCGTCGGGGGCTCTGCGGGCCGGCCTGCGTCCGGGATCCGGGATCGGGCGGACGCTTCTTCCGCTCCACCGGATCCGTCCGCGTCCGGATGCGGGACGGCGCCCGGGGAGGGAGAGCCGCATGGGAAGGTTGCGTCCGGTCGGACAGGCCCCGCGCCAGGAAAACCGCCCCGAGGATCACGCCCCCCAGAACGGCAAACGGCACGTATGGCGCACGCTGCGATGTCTTCTTCTTCATGGCCGCGTCGGGGATCGTTCCGCTCGATCCCGCGTGCACCGTGTCGAGCCTCCCCCATGCCGCGCGGTGGTCACGCCTCGTGAAAGGGCAACGTCGAACTCTCTAGCCCAACGGCCCGGATTCAGTCAAGGGCTGTTTCCTTTCTCCCGTTCCGCGTGTTCCTGCCGGGTGTCCGCATCCTCGGGCAGAGGGATGTCTTCCGGAGGGCGGCGGGCGGGAGAGTCGATGTCGGAGACGATCGCCTCGTACATTCGCCTCAGGGCGTTTTGCGCGTCCTTCTCCTCCAGCCTCTGAAGCCCCCGATGATAGACGGCGGCGGCGAGCCGGGGGTTCTTGAGATCCTTGACGGCGATGTCGATCATTTCGACGTAGGGTTTCACTTCTCCCGGATACCTCTCGGCGATTTCGCGATACCCGTCGAAGGCCTCCCGGTAGAGCCCCTTTTTCCGTTGCGACTCGGGAATCCCGTACATCGGCTGCGGCTCGGAAAAACGTTCGCAGGGATCGTAGAGGCTGCCGGTCGGTTCCGCGATCAGGCGCGCCAGCGAAGGCCCGATGATGATCGAGGCGAGGATCAGGATCGCCATGGCGAACAGGAGCTGCGGCAGGGCCGCAAACCCGCCCGAGGCCCCGGCGATCATCTTCCATCCCAGGCCGACCAGGACCAGGCTGACGACGAGCCGCGGCGCCAGCTTGCGGAAGATCTCGTGGTAATCGCTCATCGGCGTGCGCAGGACGCCCTCTCGGAAGGGGGGGCTCTTCGGGATTCTCCCCCGGGTTCGATCGGCGGCCAAGCCCTGTCCCGACCTCCCGTGGCGTGGATCCCGGGAAATCCGGGTCATTTCCCGCGGAAGAGGATCCGGCTTCCTACTCGATCTCCAAGGGGCCCCAGGGCGCGCATCCGGCCGGCCCGATCGCGAGGGCCGGCTCCCACAGCGGGGCCGATCCCTCCGCGGAAGGCGTCCGTGCGGCTTGCCATTCGCCGTCGCCGGTGGCCGTCAGAACGCGCACGGTCCCCTCCTCCGTCCGCGCGGCGATCCTTGCGATGATCCCCGCCGGGTTCGGGGAATCCCCCGTGTTCCTGGCGGTGATTTGCACGACGTGTTCGCCGGATTCCCACCGTACCGGGTAGACGGCCGGGGTCTTCCAGCCGATGGCGGGACCGACCGGTTTGCCGTCGATCCGGACCACGGCCTCGTTGTCCGTCGCGAGCGTGAGGACCCAGCGAAGCCGCGCATCTTCTTCTCGCACCGCGACCCGACGCCGGAAGAGCACGGTTTCCACCGGGGCGCTATCCCCGGCGTCCGCGACCCCGGCGCGCCAGATCCAGGAAGCGCCTTCCAGGCCCGCCGCCGCCGTCTCGGGAAGCTCTCCCGCGGCCGTCGAGCCGACCGCGACGTCGGCGAAATACCGGACCGTTCGCACGGATCCCGGGGCCGGATCGTTTCCGTACCGATAGTTGAACCGCCGGTTCGGAGCGCTGTCGCCGTTCACGCCGAACTCCTCCACGGCGATCCGCCGGATGTTGTCGGCCCAGTGGAAATCGAACGACGGCGGTTCTTCGCCTCCGGGATCCACCAGCGTGCGCGGCAAGGAAATCTCCAGACGGCGGCCCGAGGCCGCCCACCGGGCGCGGGCGGTCTCCGTCCAGGGCGTCGATCCCCGGAGCCGGTGGACCGACGCGGTTCCCCGCTCGGGGTCCCGATCGAGGTTGACCAGCAGATCGTACCCCTGCCATCCGGTGTCGGGATCCTGGTCGGCGTCGATGAACAGCAGCATCCAGTTCCGGTCTTCCGGCGGGGTGAGGGCCGACCGCGTTTCCGCGTACAGATAGAGACGATCCCGGTCGTACGCGGCCTTGCAGAGGACGATGTCGTTGCGGCCGGTGTCGTTCGTATAGACGAGGCCGCCGTACCCGGGATGATCCCGATGAAGGGTGTCGCCGACCGTGTCCCGGAACGCCGGAACGACCGGATCCCAGTCCTCGAACCGGCCGTCGATCTCGATCGCCGACGGTCCCGTCGGCATGGGGCGCGGCCTCACCCCCTTGAACCGCCGCACGGCGGCGACGAGCTGGTAGTAGTAATTGTCGCCGTGACCCCCTTTCATCGGCTCGATGTCGCGGCTGTATTCCCAGTCGTATTCGTCGACGAAAAGGCCGCCGCCGGGATGGATCGCGTCCCTGCCTTCCCGGAACTCCCCGAACTTCCGCAACCGGATGGCCGTCCACTCGTTCCATCCGGTCACGAACACGACCTCCGGATCGAGTTCCAGGGCCCGGACCCACTGTTCCTGGAAATTCGGTCCGCTGAAGACGGCCGAGGGACTCGGATCCCTCGCACCGTCGTGCCAGCTCCGGCCCATCGCCCCGTCGCGATGGTTCATCGGCGCCGGGACATACGCGCCCGGAATGGCGTTCTGCGCCACGCCGACGGCGACGATCTCGATTCCGCCCTCCTCGTTCGGAAAACCGTGCTGCGGGTGGACCTGGAGCCAGGGCCACTGGTTCGGCCCCGTCGGGCGGGTCCAGTATCCCGGGATCGGCCTGCGGAACGTGAAGAACTCCGCGATCTCCGGGGAGGATCGGAAGTAGTCCGGGTTCGCCACGACCAGCGGTTTTCCTTTCCAGCGGAACCAGAGGTCGCGGTAACGGCCCGGCTTGTACAGGTCCTCGTAGATCTTCTCGACGACGACCGTCGGATCCCCGAACGGACAGAGGAACGCGATGTCGGGCGTGCGGTTTCCCTCCCGGCGCATCGCCGTGAATTCCCGGCCGAGGGCCTCGTAGGCCTCTTTCCAGGTCCAGGGCGGATTCGTCGTGTCGAAGACGATCACGTCCACCCCGGCGTCGGCCAGCATCGATGCGTGTTTCCGCAACACGAAAGGATCCGTGGAACGGTAATAGCCCAGTTCCGGCTCGCCCCAGAAATGGTTTCTCCATTCCGCGGGCCAGCGGGGAGGACGCCCCTCGGCCAGCGCCTCCGCAACGATTCGGGTGTTGTCATGAACGCCGCCGACGCCGGGATTCTTCGACGGCAGATGCCACGTCCAGTAGAACATCGCTACGGTCCGGCCCGGGCGGGGCGGACCGCACTCCGCGAACCCCGGCAACGTGCGGCCGAACCCGTCCACGGCGACCCAGGTGTCCGCCTCGAGATCCGCCGGCCGGTCTTCTTCCGGAACCGCGGTTCGTCCCCGCGACGCAACCGGAAGAACGAAAAGGCCCGCCAGCACGAGCGACCGGAACCGGGCCCCCTTCCGCAGGACTGCAAGCATCGACATCGCACGCCCTCCCCGGCGGGTTCGCCGCCGCCGCGGAAGTCTACACGGAAGAACCGACGGTGCGAAGCCGATCGAGCCGCAGACGCTGCCGGTCGTCGAAGAGGCGCGCCGAGGTGATCCGCAGCGCCGCCAGAACGCCGAAGCCCGTGCCGGTGGCGATCAGGAACATGATCAGGATCTGGTACTTGACCGCCTCCGTCGGGGGAACCCCCGCCAGGATCTGGCCGGTCATCATCCCCGGAAGGCTCACGATTCCGGCCGCCGCCATGGCGTTGAGGATGGGGATCATCCCGCTGCGTGCGCTCTGCCGGCGGATCGGAGCGATCGCTTCCTTCCAGGAGTGACCCAGGATCAACCGTTGTTCGATCACGTCCCGCTGCTGCCAGGCCGTGTCCGTCAGCCGGTCGGTCGCCAGGGAAACCCCGTTCATCGTGTTGCCCAGGAGCATGCCGAGCAGGGGGATCGCGTACTGCGGATCGTACCAGGGCTGCTGCCGGATGATCACGGTGAGGGCCAGCAGGGTGACGGTGAACGACGAAACGAACATCGCGCCGGCCCCGGTGCCGAACCCCCACCATCCGGCCAGGGGACGCCTTTGCCGGGCGCGCACCTCGCGTGCCGCGGCCAGGAGCATGCCCAGCGCGATCAGGCCGATCCAGCCGGGCGTGGCGATCTCGAAGACGGCTCTGAGGATCAGGCCGATCAGAAGGAGCTGGATCGTCGTGCGCAGGGCGGATACGAGGATGCGCGCGCCGAGGCCGAGCTTCATGCGGATGCTCAACAGCGCCATCCCCAGGACCAGAACGGCGGCCAGGACCAGATCGAGGGGACCGAGGGAGATCACGGTCATCCGGCGGTCCTCCCGACGATTCTTCCCGCCACGATTTCCAGCGCCCGGTCGGAGACGCGCGCCACCTGGTCGGGCGTGTGGCTCACCCAGAAGACCGGCGCGCCGGTTTCACGCCGGTAGCGCTCGAAGATCCTCTCGACGCGTTTCACGTTTTCCGGATCCAGGGCCGCCGTCGGTTCATCGAGAAGAAGCGCGTCGGGCCGATTGGCGAGAAGCCGGAGAATCGCCAGCCGTTGCCTTTCCCCGGTGGAGAGACGATGGACGTCCCAATCCAGCACGTCCCGCTCGAAGCCCATGTCGTGGAGTCTCGCGTCGAGATCCCCTTCCCCCGGGAAATGGGCGCCGACGGTCTCCAGCCACCAGGCGCTCACCGCCGGAAGAAAACCCACCCGGCGCCGCCACTGCGGCGGAGGCATCTCCTCGGCGGCCGTCCCGTCCAGGAGAACCCGCCCCTCATGCGGATCCAGATCCGCGATCGATCGCAGCAGAAGCGTCTTCCCGGCCCCGGACGGTCCGGAAAGACAGACGCATTCGCCGGCGGCGACCTCCAGGTCGATCGGGCCGACGCCGTGGGTCTTGAGAGCCTGAATCCGCAGGTTCGGCACGGACGATCTCTCCTGCATGCGTTTCGGAACGACGGCGGGTTCGAACCCGGGAGCATATCCCGCGGGCCTCGCCGGCGTCGACGCTCATGCGCACCCGGACGACCGGCGGGCCGATCGGGATCTCCGGGGAATATCCGCGCACCGCCGATCCACGGCCCGCGCGCTTTCCCCCCCGGAAGGCGGCCGCCGACCGGCCGACGGATCCCGGCGTCCGGCATCCCGCGAAGGCGGCGGCGCGATCCGGCTCTTTCCGTCTGTTCCGGCCCCCGGACCCGACCTTCATGAATCATCCGGGTTACCCCGGATTATTCACGAAGCGAGTTTGCCGCGCCGGCAAGGCTTCGGGG